>JBBQMM010000215.1:0-7531 GCA_038328935.1 Burkholderiales bacterium | reverse complement strand
GCTGTGCCGGCATTGCACCCTCACCCCAACCCTCTCCCTGGAAGGGAGAGGGAGAAAGAGGGGGAGAGGGAGAGAGGGCGCAGCGGCGGGTGCGCGTCAGCGCATCGCCGACACCGGTGCCGCGGCCAGCGGCGCGCCGCCAGCGCCGGCCTTGAAGGTCAGCGGGCTGACGGCAGCCTGCTGGCCCACACCCGGCTTGCTCCAGTCGCACACGCCATCGGTGAACACGGTCTGCAGCCGCGCCCACTGCGCGTCGGTGAAGGTGGCGGCAGCGTAGTCGGTGCGTGCGTGGGCTTTCAGCTGGCACTTCAGCACATGCTCGGCACGCGGGCCGCCGGCTACCTGACGCGGCGACAGCGACGGCTTCAGGAACGGGTCGGCATCGCACACTGCCTGATCGGTGGTCTTCACGGTCTGTGTGGCGTCGGTGGGCAGGATGCAGAAGTTGGCGGCCGTGGCCGGCCGCGCGCGGCGCACCTTGGTTTCGATGGTGTCGGCGCTGCCATCGGCCTTCAGCGCCGTGAGCCACTGGTTCATCGTGTTGTAGGCGTCCAGCGCCATCGTGCCGGGTGGCGTGAGACCGGTACGCGCAAAGCGCCACAGCGCCTGGTTGTCGGCGTTGCCCGCGTCGGCCACGATGCGGTCGCGGATGCCGAAGCTGTACCACTGGTGGTGGATGGGAATCGAGCCCGGCGTGTTGCCCGGCGGCACGGTGACATTGGAATCGTCCCAGCCGCGCATGTCGATGATCGCCGTCCTGGCCAGGTTCTTGCCGCTGGCCACGATGCCCGAGCGGTAGGCGATTTCCAATGCCGCGGTGTCGGCCGTGGTGCGCGCCGCGCGGGCTGTGCTGTCGCGGTCGATGCCGCCCACCAGTTCGTTCAACGACACGTACTCTTCGGCCGTTATGGCGGCATCCCGCAGCGCCTTCAGGCCGTACTGAACGCCCACGTTGTCGCGGGTGTCGCGGGCAGCGGGCGAGCCCGGCACCTTGCCCCAGATCGACTCGGCCCAGCTCCAGGCGTTGCAGCGCGGCAGCGCGGCCGTGGCCACCGGGTTGGCGGGGTCGTAGACGGCACTGTTGGGCAACTCGCAGTTGTTGATGAACGTGGCACCGCGGGTGACCGCGCCGGTGGTGTTGTTGGTCACCGTGGCGCCCAGGTACAGGCCAGCGCGGCCGTTGTTGCCGAAGGCGTTGAACCAGGCATGGCAGGCGCTCTGGTCGGGGTGGCCGTTGATGGCCGCTTTCTTGGCATTGATCTGTGCCTGTGTCAGGCCCGCGGTCAGGGTCAGCCAGGCCGGCTTTTGATAGGCCTCCACCAGCATCACGCAGTCGCCCACTTCGATCGATGTGGTTTCCGAATCGGGGTAGGTGCAGGTGGTGGTCACGCCGTCCAGCAGGCCCGGCATGATGGACGCTGCCATGTTGGAGTTGATGGACCCGCCCGAGCAGCCCGAACCGATGGTGAACTTGATGGCGCCGTAGCTGTCGCTGATGTGCTCTTTCATCATCATCACCGTTTCGCTCATCAGCACGCGGTTGGAATTGCGTGCCGAGTCGGTCAGGCTGTTGGCCACCACCAGGGCGCCCTTGCCCAGTTGCACGTCGCTGGCCGACCATGCCCCGGCCGGCCGCGCCTGGCGGCGGGGCTGCCCGGTGCTGGCGCCGAAGTTGAACACCACCGCACGGTTCCAGCCGGCATGCGGTGCCAGCGCGTCCCAAGAGGACTTGGTGGCGTCGTACAGCACGGCAATGTCGTAGATGCCGCGGTTCATGGTGCCGCGCTCCACGCGCACGATGTAGGGCACGGTGGTGCCGGCGTCGGTGGTGGTGGTGGCCAGGTCGCCGGGCGTGACGCCTGCGGTGTAGGGCTTGAAACAAGGGTTGGCCGGCGGGTTGGCCGTGGTGGCCGGGGCTGCGGCCGTAGCGCTGACCGACGGGCTCGGGTCGGGCAGCGCCAGACTGCAGCCGGCCGTGGTGGTGCGGTAGTACAGCTTGTACTCGGTGGCGATGTTGCAGTTGGCGTCGGGCGCACCGGCCAGGCCGCTGGCATTGGTGGCAGGCGTGTTGCCGTTGACGGCTTGCGGCACCGGCGTGGCGCAATAGAACGGCGTGATGTGCGCGCCCGACAGCAGCGGGCCCTGGCGCGGCGCGTTGGTGACCTTGAGCCCTGCCGCGCTGGTGCCGGCGGTGCTCGCCACGATGATGTTGTCGCCCGTGGCCAGGCCGGTGACCACGCCCACGTAGCGCCCGTCGCCCGCGGCCCTGAAGGCCGACGTCACGTCGCGCCCGCCGACGTCCACCCGCAAGCCGCTCGACACCGAGCCGGCGGGTACCAGCACCTCGACGGTGACGTCGCCACCACTGACCAGGTCGGCGCGGTTGTGCAAGGTTCTGATCTCGACCGGTGCGTCGCTGTCGTCGGCGCAGCCCACCAGGCTGGCAGCGAGTGCCAGTGGCGTGCAGGCCAGCAAGCAGCGAATGGAAAGGCGTGGCTTCATGGGAATGTCTCCAAGGGGTTTTTTGGGTGTGCGGGGATGTGGGCGGTGGGCAGCGGCGGCGCCTGGGCCGCCGCCTTGCGCGGCCGTGTTTTCGACCGCTTATTCGACCGCTTCTTCGACCGCTTCTTCGACTGCTACTTCGACCGCTTATTCGACTGCTACTTCGACTGCTACTTCGATTGCTTCTTCTTCCAGTTCTTCGACTGTTTTTCCGACGGTTTTTCGGCTGTATTTGCGCCCCCGGCTGCTGCCACTGTGGCTGCCCTGGCATCTGCTTGCCCATGCGGCCTAACCCTCTTGGGGTTTGCAGGGTTGACGGTGCGGCCGCAGCCCGCCACTGCCCGCCACGGCCGGCGGGCCTGTGCAACACTGCCGGCCCGCGCATCTGCCAGACCCGCTGCACCCTGCCCATGAAAAAGCTGCTCTTCGTTGCCGATCCGCTGGAGTCGTTCAAGACCTACAAGGACTCCACCTTCGCGATGATGAAGGAGGCCGCTGCACGCGGTCACCAACTGATGGCCTGTGAACCCAAAGACCTGCGCTGGCAGCGTGGGCAGGCTGTGCTGGGCTTCGTGCGCGACATCACGCTCACCGGCCGCCCCGGCGACGGCCACGGCGGCGACTGGTTCGAGTCTGCCCAGCAAGCCCCCGACGAACGCCCGCAGCCGTTGCACGAAGTGGATGCCGTGCTGATGCGCAAGGACCCGCCCTTCGACAGCGAATACTTCTACGCCACGCACCTGCTCAGCCAGGCCGAGCGTGAAGGCGCGCGCGTCTTCAACAAGGCCTCGGCGCTGCGTGAGCACCCCGAGAAGCTGGCTATCCTGGAGTTCCCGCAGTTCATCGGCCCCACGCTGGTGACGCGTGACGCTGCCGACGTGAAGCGCTTCCACGCCGAACACCACGACATCATCTGCAAGCCGCTGGACGGCATGGGCGGCATGGGCATCTTCCGTGTCGGGCCCGATGGCATGAACCTGGGCAGCATCACCGAGACGCTGAACCGCAGCGGCGCGCAGACGCTGATGGTGCAGAAGTACCTGCCCGAGATCGTGCAGGGCGACAAGCGGGTTCTCGTCATCGGCGGAGTGCCGGTGCCCTTTGCGCTGGCGCGCATTCCGCAAGGCACAGAAATACGGGGCAATTTGGCCGTCGGCGGCAAAGGCGTGGCGCAGCCCTTGAGTGCGCGCGACCTGGAGATTGCCCAGGCGCTGGGCCCCGTGCTGGCCGCACGCGGGCTGCTGCTGGTGGGACTGGACATCATCGGCGACTGCCTGACCGAGATCAACGTCACCAGCCCCACCGGCTTTGCCGAAATCACGGATCAGTCGGGCTTCGACGTGGCCAAGCGCTACATCGACGCCCTCGAAGCCGTACTCTAGCCTCCCGAATCCCCCCACCCTCCTCTCTTCCTCCCTCTCCCTTCCAGGGAGAGGGCTGGGGTGAGGGTAAATGCCGCAGCCGCCACAGGGCCCCGCCCGCTTGACCACCCGCCCACCCCCCCACCCCCACCCGCACCTCGAGCCCAAACAGCGCACTCCATGGACCTCACCTCCGCACTCGACGACAGCCTGCGCTACGACGCCGAATACGCCACCCGCCTGAGCAACCACCTGCCGATGCTGTTGGTGGCGCTGCACCGCCTGGGCGCCAGCGACGAACGGTTGGCAACGGCCAGCGCCACCTACGCCAAAAAGTTGCACGCCATGCCACCGCTGCAGGCCTGGCAGGCCGGCGACCCTTGGCGCGAGCCGCTCGGCCAGCCGACCGCATGGCCCCGGTTTCGCGACCTGTTCGCCACCTGGCTGCAAGAAGAAGGTGCCGGCGAAACGCTGCGCCAGGCGTTGCCCGCACTGATGCCCGGCTGCGGCGCGGCGGCCTTTCATGGGTTGATTCGATGCGCCTATGCCGTCGACGCAGCCCACCGTGCCGAACTGGCGCATGCGCTGGCCTACTGGTCCAGCCGCTGGCTGGACCTGGGTGTGAACGGGCAGACTGACGGCGCCGAGGCTGCCAGCGCCGTCACCAGCCCCATCACCAGTGTCACCACCCGTGTCACCACCCGTGCCACCACCCGTGGCATCACCCGCGCCATCACCCGCGCCAGCGCCGTCGCCAGTGCCATCCCCAGATCCAGAGCCAGTGCCAGCGCCAGTGGCCGGCAAGCCGACCCGGCGCCGCTGTTGAAGGCCGCCGCGGCCGTGGCGGGTGTGGGCGCAGCCCCTTCGGGCTACATCGCCGAGTGCATGCACCACGCGGCCTGGCAGCCCGGTTTCGAGCAAGCCATCAGCCCGTTGCGCCTGGACGAAGACACGCTGCCCCGGCTGGCCCGGCACGCCGCGCAGATGTACGCGCGCAGCGGCGACTTCACCGTGCTGCACCTGGTCACCAGCGCCTGGGCGCTGCGCGTGCTGCTGCCCTTCGTCGATGATCTGCAGGCTGCGCTGGCCGGCTATTGGCGGGCTTACGCGGCCGGCGCGGCGAGCGTGTGGGGCAAGCTCGAGCTCACGCCCGCACCTGCGCCGCTGCCCTGGCCGCAGATCGTGCAGAGGGCCCTGGCCAGTGACGACGAACATGTGGTGAAACTGGTGCATGCCTGCCAGCAAGAGCAGCAAGCCCATGGCGGTGCCGACGACTGGCAGCGTGCTGCATCAAGGGCGGTGATGGGTGTGTGATGGGTGTGTGTGACTCGGGTGACGGTCTGACCCTGCGGGTTCCCAGCAGCGGCCACCCCTTCACGCCCGATGCCTCGTTGGCCAGCGGGCTGATGCCGCCACGGCCCTGAGCGGCCGCCAGCCGAGCTGCCCGGGCCCCAGCAGTGCCCGCACAGCAGTGCCCGTACAGCACTGCCGTCACAGCAGTGCCCGTACAGCACTGCCATCACAGCAGTGCCCGCACAGCACTGCCGTCACAGCAGTGCTCGCACAGCACTGCCCACACACCAGGGCCCACAGACCTTAGCCGCGACAATGGCGCCATGGCTCTCCTCACCCTCTCCAACGCCCACCTCGCCTTTGGCCACGTGCCCTTGCTCGACGGCGCCGCCCTCTCGCTCGAAGCCGGTGAGCGCGTGGCGCTGATCGGCCGCAACGGCACCGGCAAGTCCTCGCTGATGAAGGTGCTGGCCGGGCTGGACAAGCCCGATGACGGCGTGTTGCAGCTGCAGACCGGGCTGCGCCGTGTCTACGTGGCGCAAGAGCCGCTGTTCGACAGCGGCGCCAGCGTGTTCGATGCCGTCGCCGAAGGCGTGGCCGAAGCGCGCGAACTGCGCGAACTGTTCGAGCGGCACGACCCCGCCGACGACATGGACGCCGTGCAAACCCGTCTTGAAGCGCTGGACGGCTGGACCTGGGAGCAGCGCGTGGAAACCGCGCTGCAGCGCCTGCAGCTCGACCCCACGGCGCTGGTGCACGACTTGTCTGGCGGCACCAGGAAGCGCGTCGCGCTGGCCCGTGCGCTGGTGGCCATGCCCGACCTGCTGCTGCTGGACGAGCCCACCAACCACCTGGACATCAGCGCCATCGAATGGCTGCAGGAGCTGCTGAACGGTTGGCGTGGCGCACTGATGTTCGTCAGCCACGACCGCGCCTTCATCGACGCCGTGGCGAGCCGCATCGTCGAGCTCGACCGTGGCCTGCTGCGCAGCTACCCCGGCAGCTTCACCACCTACGAAGCCACCAAGGCGCGTGAACTGGAAGACGAAGCGCTGGCCAACGCGCGCGCAGAAAAACTGCTGGCGCAAGAAGAGGTGTGGATACGCAAAGGCGTCGAAGCGCGGCGCACGCGCAGCGTCGGCCGCGTGCAGCGGCTGGTCAAACTGCGTGAAGCGCGGGCTTCACGCCGTGACAGCCTGGGCCAGGTGAAGCTGGAAATGGCCGGCGGCCTGCCGCCTGGCAAGATCGTCGCCGAGCTCACCGACGTGGGCATGCGCTTCGGCGACAAGCAGCTCATCAGCAATTTCACCGCCACCATCCTGCGCGGCGACAAGGTCGGCCTGATCGGCCCCAACGGCGTCGGCAAGACCACGCTGCTGAAGCTCATCCTGGGTGAACTGCAGCCCACCAGCGGCAAGGTGCGCCAGGGCACGCGGCTGCAGGTGGCCTACTTCGACCAGATGCGCGCCGCGCTGGACCTGAACGCCACGCTGATCGACACCATCAGCCCGGGCAGTGAATGGATCGAGATCGGCCAGGCCCCCGACAAGGTCACGCGCAAGCATGTGATGAGTTACCTCACCGACTTCCTGTTCTCGCCCGAGCGCGCGAATTCGCCGGTGCGCACGCTGTCGGGTGGCGAGCGCAACCGCGTGCTGCTGGCGCGCCTGTTTGCATTGCCGGCCAACGTGCTGGTGCTGGACGAGCCCACCAACGATCTGGATATCGACACGCTGGAGCTGCTGGAAGATCTGCTGCAAAGCTACACCGGCACGGTGTTCCTGGTCAGCCACGACCGGCGTTTTCTGGACAACGTGGTCACCAGCACCATCGCCTGGGAAGGCGACCCGGCGTATGGCGGCCGGCCCGGCCTGTGGCGTGAATACGAAGGCGGTTACGAAGACTGGAAGGTGCAGCGCGAACGCGGTCGGGTGCTGGCGCAGGCAGCGGCCAGTGCGGGTGCGGGTGTGGGTGCTGGTTCTGGTGCGGGTGCGGGTGCGGGTGCGGGTGCGGGTGCTGGTTCTGGTTCTGGGACGACAGCCGGTGCCACGGCCGCGCCGGCTGCGGCGAAACCCGGCGGCGGCAAGCCTGCGCCGATGAAGGTCAAGCTCAGCTACAAGGAGCAGCGCGAGCTGCAAGCGCTGCCCGCGCGCATCGAAGCACTGGAAGCCGAGCAAAAGGCGCTGCATCAGCGCCTGGCCAGCAACGACCTGTATGCCAAAGAGCCACAGCGGGTGCCGCAGTTGCAGGCGCGCCATGAAGCCATTGAAAACGAATGGCTGCAGGCGCTGGAGCGCTGGGAAGCCCTGGGTACGTGATCAACCCCTCTGCCTGAAGGAGAGGGCTTCTGCGCTGCTCCCTCTCCCTCAGGGAGA
>JBBQMM010000214.1:0-7548 GCA_038328935.1 Burkholderiales bacterium | reverse complement strand
GTCGGCCCGGACCCGCGCCGCGGCGTGGTCTTCCAGCAGGGCGCGCTCTTCACCTGGATGACGGTGCAGGACAACGTGGCTTTCGGGCCGCTGGCCACCGGCAAGTCGCCGGCCGAGGCCGTGCGCATCGCGGACCACTATCTCGAGATGGTGGGGCTCACCAGTTTCTCCCGGCGCTATCCCTACGAACTATCGGGCGGCATGCAGCAGCGCGTGGGCATCGCGCGCGCACTGGCCAACGACCCGCAACTGCTGTTGATGGATGAGCCTTTCGCGGCACTGGACGCGCAGACGCGCGAACTGCTGCAGGAGGAAATCAAACGCATCTGGCAGGACACGCGCAAGACCGTGCTGTGGATCACCCACAGCATCGAAGAGGCGCTGTTCCTGGCCACCGACATCGTCGTGATGACGGCGCGGCCAGGCCGCATCAAGGCGCGGCTGTCACCACAGTTCGCGCTCAACCGCGACCCGGCGGTGGTGGCGAGCACCGAGTTCGTGCGCATGAAGGCCGAGATCTTCGGCATGCTGCGCGACGAGGCGCTTGCCGCCCAGCGCCAGGAGGCAGCGATATGAGGGCAGCAACATGACAGCGGTGACATGAAAGCGCCATCACGCACGCAGCGTTCGCGCTGGATCAACCTGGCCTCCTTCGGTGCGCTGCTGGCGTTCTGGGTCATCGTCACCACGCCCTTCGGCGACAAGCCCCTGGTGCAGCCGCTGTTCCTGCCGTCGCCCGGCTCGGTGTGGAACACCTTCATCACGCTGACGCAGAACGGCTACCAGGGCAAGAGCCTGTGGTACCACCTGGGCATCAGCCTGTTCCGTTTCGGCCTGGCCTTCACGCTCACCGTGCTGGTGGCCGTTCCGCTCGGGTTGTGGATGGGCATGAACGAGACCGTCAAGGCCGTGCTCGACCCGCCCATCGAGATCAGCCGCCCGATGCCCAAGCTGGCGCTGCTGCCGCTGTTGATCATCTGGTTCGGCATCGGCGAGGTGGCCAAGGTGGTGATCATCGTGCTGGCGCTGTTTCCCATCCTGTCGATCAGCGCCATGCAGGCCGTGCGCAGCGTGGGCCGGCGCAAGGTGCAGGCGGCGATGGCGCTGGGGGCGTCGCGCACGATGATCTTCCGCCGCGTCATCTTCCCGGCCAGCCTGCCGGGCATCTTCACCAGCGTGCGTGTGAGCATCGGCCTGGGCGTGACCATGCTGGTCGGCGCCGAGATGATCGCCACCAGCGCCGGTATCGCGTTCATGGCGATGTCGGCTTCGGACTTTTTGCTGACCAACGTCGTGATCGTGGGTGCGCTGATGATGGCCACCCTGGGCTACACGCTCGACCTGTGCGCGCGTGCACTCGAAAACCGCATCGTCCACTGGGGCGGCAAGGAAGGCTGACATGACTACGCTGAACCGCCAGGGCACGCCCTGGCCTGAACTGCAGGCCCAGATGCTCGACGCCGCCAAGGACGACGTCGACTGGCGCAACGGCCGCGTGCCGATGTTCATCCACTACGCCGGCGACGACGTGCTGGAGGTGGCCAAGCAGGCCTACCTGATGTACTTCAGCGAGAACGGGCTTGGCCTGCGCGCCTTTCGCAGCCTGGCGCGCTTCGAGACCGAGGTCGTGCAGATGGGCCTGGGGCTGCTGCACGGCGATGCAGGCACGCGCGGCGCGATGACCACCGGCGGCACCGAGAGCATCTTCCTGGCCGTCAAGGCAGCGCGCGACCTGGCGCAGGCGCGCGACCCGCGCCCCGGAAAGCTGCAGATCGTGATGGCGCGCAGCGCGCACCCGGCCTTCGACAAGGCCGCGCACTTCATGGGCCTCGACACCGTGCGCACGCCGCTGCAGGCCGACTACCGCGCCGACCCCGCGGCCATGGCCGAGGCCATCACGCCGCAGACGGTGATGGTGGTGGGGTCGGTGCCGGCCTATCCGCATGGCGTCATCGATCCCATCGGCGATCTGGCCGCGCTGGCGCAGTCGCGCGGGCTATGGATGCACGTCGATGCCTGCGTCGGCGGCTACTTGGCCCCCTTCGCCAGGCTGCTGGGCGCGAACGTTCCCGACTGGGACTTCGCCGTGCCCGGCGTGACGTCGATCTCGGCCGACCTGCACAAATACGGCTATGCCGCCAAGGGCGCCTCGACGCTGTTCTTCCGCGACGCCGAGTCCTTCGCCGGCATGGGCTGGAGTTTCGACAACTGGCCGCGCGGGCAGTACTTCACCAACACGCTGGTCGGCACACGCGCCGGCGGCGCCATCGCCGCCGCCTGGGCAGTGATGAAGTACCTGGGCGAAGACGGCTACCTGCGCATCACCGAGCGCGTGCTGACCACGCGCCGGGCATTTCAGCAAGGTGCGGCCGAATTGGGCTTGCCCACGCTGGGCGACCCGCAGCTCGCGATCCTGGCCTACGGCTGCCCCGACCACGATGTGCCGGCGGTGAGCCGCGCGATGACTGCACGCGGCTGGGTGATGGGCCACGTCACCGAGCCGCCGGGCATCCATCACATGCTGAACCTGACGCACGAGCCGGTGGTGGGGCGCTACCTGGCTGATCTGGCCGACTCCCTGAAGGGAGCGCAACTTGCTGGCGCCGCTGCCGCGGGGAAGCTGGACGCGCGGTACTGACATCCCTCGGCCCGAACGGCTGAAGTACTTCGGCGGCGGTGCGCCGCAGTCGCGGCAGAACTTCGCCGAAGGCAGGGTGCGTTCGCTGAGGCAGGCCTGGTGGGGCTCACACTTGCAAGCGTGAGTTCTCGCGGCCCGCGGCCCACGGGGCCGGGCGTCGCCGCGGACCCCGGCGCGTCGGCGGCAGATGGCGCACGCCGTTTTATCGCACCTCTTTCCGCCTGCGCCTGCAATAACTCGCCTTGTTCAACCCGTTGCAGCACTGCCAATCGCTGCGCCTCTTGCTGACTCATCAACCCCTGCCTTTGCCCCACCACCATCGCTCCTCCTGCACCGCCCAGGGGCACTTCTATCTGGGACAAGGGGGACATTACTGTTTGGGGCTCACACAAGCCCAAAGGCATCATCGTCATCAAGCTGGAGAACGTCGAATGATCACCAACGAACGCCAGTACCAGATCAGCAAGGCCCGGCTCGCCAAGTTCCGTGCGGCGCTGGATGCGCCGGATAGCCAGACCGCCGCGCTGCACCCGCGCGCGCGCAAGGCTCTGCGCGACGCCGCGCAGAGCCAGCTTGACGAGTTGATGGCCGAGGTGGCCGACCATGAGCAACTGCGTGACGGGCGGCTCACTTCAATCACCGTCGAGTCCATTGCCGAACTGGCGCCTGCGCTGATCAAGGCGCGCATCATGCGCAACTGGACGCAGAAGGAATTGGCCGACAAGCTGGCGGTAGCAGAACAGCAGATTCAGCGCTTTGAAGCCACTCGGTACAAGAGCGTGTCCGTCGAACGCCTGCAGGCGGTGGCCGATGCGCTGAAGCTGCGGGTGCGCGAGGTGATCACCTTTGACCCGCTGTAGGGGCGAGCAAGCAATTGCCGCTCCGCTGGGCATCGTTCAGCGAACAACCATCCTGTGGTTCAGCGTTCAGCGCGCCCACGCCCAGCCCCGCCCAACCCTGCAAGATGCCCGCCAGCCCGGGCCCGGACACCATGCAACCTGCCCCGACTGCCCCGACTGCCCCATCTGCTTCATTCGCCCCCACGGCCGCCAGCGCCCTGCTCTTCGACATCTTCGGCACCGTCGTCGACTGGCGCAGTTCCATCATTCGCGAAGGCCAGTTGCTGCAGCAACGGCTGGCGCTGCCGGCGCAGGACTGGGCCAGCTTCGCCGACGACTGGCGTGCCGGCTACCAGCCGGCCATGCAGCAGGTGCGCAGCGGCGCGCTGCCCTGGACGAACATCGACGGCCTGCACCGGCGCATCCTGGACGGCCTGCTGGCGGCGCGCAGCCTGGTGCTGGCCGAAGCCGATGCGGCACAGTTCAACCGCGTCTGGCACCGCCTGCTGCCGTGGCCCGACAGCGTGGCCGGGCTGTACCGGCTGAAGCAGACGCACACCATCGCCAGCCTGTCCAACGGCAACATGGCCTTGCTGGTGAACATGGCCCGGCACGCCGGGCTGCCGTGGGATGCCGTGCTGAGTGCCGAACTCTTCAATCACTACAAGCCCGACCCCGAGGTCTACCTGGGCGCCGTGCACCTGCTGGGCCTGCAGCCGGCCGAGGTGATGATGGTGGCGGCGCACCCCAGCGACCTGCGCGCGGCTGCAGCCTGCGGGCTGACCACCGCCTATGTGCCGCGGCCGCTGGAACACGGCCCCGGCGGCCGCATGGAGGCCTGCCAGCCAGGCGAGTTCACGCTCGTGGCGAGCGACTTGTGCGACCTGGCGCGGCGGCTGTCAGGCTGAAGCGCGCCGGCGCCGGGCTGACAGCGCCCGCACGGCACAGTCAAGCCCAGGCGCTGCTCAGGCGATCACGCAAAAGTCAGCGCGCAACGGCTGGCGCCACCGTGTAGCCGGGCACGCCCAGCTGCCACAACACAAACGCAAACAAGTCGGCGCGCTCGTCCAGCAGCTGGCTCTTGGTGTCGCCAATGCCGTGGCCCGAGTCGTAGCCCAGGCGCACCAGCACCGGCTTGCCGCTGCGGGTGGCGGCCATCAGCCGCGCCGCCGTCTTCGTCGTGTTCCACACCTCGACACGGGGGTCGTTGACGCCATGCGTGAAGAGCACGGCGGGGTACTTCACCCCGTCCTTGATCTGGTGGTAGGTGCTCATCGCCAGCAACGCGCGAAAGCCCGGCTCGGTGGTGCGGGTGCCGAACTCGGGGATGTTGGGCACGCCGTTGGGTGTGGTCTCGGCGCGCACCATGTCGAGCGCGCCCACCTCGGGGATGACGACGGCAAACAGGTCGGGCCGCTCGTTCATGGCCATGCCGACGAGAATGCCGCCGGCACTGCCGCCCCAGATGGCCAGGCGAGCGGGTTGCGTCCACTTCTGCGCCACCAGCCATTCGGCACAAGCGATGAAGTCGCGCCAGGTGTTGGGCTTGGTCGCCATGCGGCCGCCGTCGTGCCACTGCTGGCCAAACACGCTGCTGCCGCGCGGGTTGGCCACCGCGAACACGCCACCCGCGTCCATCCAGGCCAGGCGGCTGATGCTGAAGAAGGGTTCTTCGGTGATGCCGTAGCTGGCGTAGCCGTAGAGCAGTGTCGGGTTGTTGCCGTCCAGCACCACGTCGGCCTTGTGGATGATGCTCATCGGCACCATCGCGCCGTCGTGGCTCTTCACCAGCACCTCGGTGGCCAGCACATCGCCCGGCGCGTCGTAGGGGCCGTTGGGTTGCAGACCGGTGTTGGCCACGCGGCCATCGGCGCCCACCTGGTAGAGCTGCCGCGCGCGCGTCCAGCTGTCCAGGTCCAGCAGCACGCCGGGCAGGTCGGCGCGCGCGCTGTTGCCGCCCAGGTTGAAGGCGCCCAGTACGGGCAGCGGCACTTCTTCGGTCGGCGCGTCGTCGCGGTGGGCGCGGCGCAGCAGTTGTTTGAGGTTGCCCGCGCGTGCAGCGACATACAGCGCGTCGCTCGCCACGGCCAGGCCCGTCAGCACCTGTTCGCTTTCGGGCACCAGCACGCGGGCCGACGCAACGGTACCGTTGTCCAGGCTGCCGCCCACCACCTTGAAACGAGGCGCGCCCTGGTGCGTCAGTGCGTAGAAGCGGTCGCCCTTCAGCGCCAGTGCGGTGACCTTGTCGTCGCTGCCGGCCAGCTTCTTCCATTCGGCCTTGCCGGCCAGCACCGCGGCGGCGGTGCTGTGCCAGACCGTCAACTCGTTCGACACACCGTCGCTCACCACCAGCAGCGCGCGGCCGTCGGGCTGCACGTCGACGAAGGCCGACTCGGCCGGCCCGATGCCCAGGTCCTGCCCAGCCCGCACGATGGTGCGGATGCCGGCCTCGCTGGCGCCGGGTTTCATGAACACCGCGCTGCTGCGCTGGTACTTCTCGAGCGCGGCCATGCCCTTGCCCAGCGGCTGCATGCGGTGGAAGAAAAACCCGCTGCTGTCCGGCAGCCAGCTCACACCGCCAAACAGCGCGCGCTCGACCTCGGGGCCGATCTGGCGCCCGGTGCGTGTGTTCAGCACGCGCAACGCGGCTTCTTCGGACCCCCCAGCAGACACCCCCACCGCCACCAGGCGCCCGTTTGGCGATGGTGCGACGTAGTTGATGGCGTGCGGCTTGCCGGTTCTCTTTTTCAACAGCTCGGGGTCGAAGATCAGGCTTTCGGGGCCTCGCAGACCCTGGCGCATGACGAGCTTGAACTGATCGTCCTTGGCACCTCGGCGCTGGTAGATGTAGATCTCGCCGGGCAGGCGCCAGACGTCAACGACACGGGCGGCGGCAGCACCGTCGAAGCGGTCGAGCTTTTCACGCAGTGCCGCCCGGCCACTGATGCTGCGCAGCAGCTTGTGCGCATGGTCGCTGTGCGCCTTCATCCACGCGGCCACGGCGGGCGACTTGATGTTCTCGAAGTCGCGATAGGCATCGTCGACGACCGTGCCGAAGAAGGTCTCGGGCACGTTGCGCACCGGTGCTGTCGGTGGCGTCGGCAGGCTGGGCTGTGCCTGGGCAGTGGCGGCGCCTACAAGCAGGGTCAGCACGCCTGCATGGCGGCGGAAGGCAGAGACAAACATGGTGAGGCTTTCGAAGCAGGTGGCGGCGGTGCGGGGCACGATGCTATGCGTACGCAGGACCGGCGCAGCACAGCCGCTTCAGGCGTCTGTTGCTGCGGCCATCAGGTTCATGAGTAGATGTCACTCGGCTACTTTACTCATGCCGCCTCGGGCGGCCGCGGCCACGGCGCTTGGGCGCGCTGCTCTCATGAGAAACAAAAATTCCAAGTCGTTGATTTGCCGGCATTGCACCCTCACTGGCAGTGCGCATGCCGGCCTGCAAGCCGGCATCGCTCAGCGGGCTCGCCGCATGCGGCTCGAAACCCCCGCCTCGCCCCCAACCCTCTCCCTGGAAGGGAGAGGGAGCGAAGGCCCGGCCGTGACGCCCTTCTTTTCTTCGCGAACGCCGGGCGACGACAGGGGCCTGGGATGCTCTCAAGACGCCACGCGCTCCAGCACCGGGTTCGCCGCAGTCTCGGCGAAAATTTCGCCCGCTGCAGACCACTGCAATGCAGCCAGCACCGCGCTGCAAGCCGCTTCGGCCGCGGCGGGGCTGGCCGCATGCACCACCGCCAGCGGCTCGCCTGCACGCCGTGCATGGTGCAACGGCACCACCTGGGTCAAGCCCACGCGGGGGTCCACCGGCTGCCCGGGCCGGCTGCGGCCGCCACCCAAGGCCACCACCGCCACACCCAGCGCGCGCACGTCGACCTGGGTCAACACGCCATCGCAAGGCGCCAGCACCGCGCGCTGTACCGGCGCCACGGGTAACTGTGCGTCGCGCAACACGTCACGCGGCCCGCCCAGCGCGGCCACCATGCGCGCAAAGTGCTCAGCGGCGGCACCGCTGGCCAGTGCCTGTTGTGCCATCGCCTGGCCCTGCACCAGCGTGGTGGCCAGCCCGCC
>JBBQMM010000213.1:0-7561 GCA_038328935.1 Burkholderiales bacterium | reverse complement strand
GCCAACCTGAAGTTCAGGGCCTGGGGCCCGGCCGAGCAGTACCAGAAACCGAACCTGGACCCGGTGCTGGAAGTCACCCTGTCCGGCCCCAAGGTGGCGGGCTGCGCGGCCACCGGTTCGGGCGGCACCGAGATCACCAAGAACTTCACCGCAAACCTGAAGATCGGTGCGGGCTCGTCCTACAAGGTCGGCCTGGCCAGCGGCTGGACGGTGAAGGGCGTGTGCGGTACCGACACCAACGCCACGGCCGTGGCGGCGGTGCTGGCCAAGCTGGCGCGTGTGGCGGTGACGGTGCCGGCCAGCAGCTTCAACTTCGTCAACGCCAACCCGGGTACCCCGGTGTCGTGGTCGAGCGGCCTGAACCTGGGCCCGATCGGGTTCACGAACAGCCCTTGAAGCCTTGACTGTCCGGGCGCCGCCCGGCGCTCAGGTTGAACCGCCGCGCCGCCCCCTGGGGTCACGCGGCGGTTCCGCTTCCGGGTACCGCGAAGCAAGCGCCCGAGTGGCCGCCCGCCGCCGCGCTTTCAGGCCCGCGGCGGCGCCTTGCAGTGCGCTTCGATGAACGCTTCGTGCGTGGGCATCGCGCGCACCACCTGGCGCACCACCGCTTTCACGTTGTCCAGCATCGCCGCCACCGCAGGCTGCGGCGTGCTGTCCACCATGGGGTGGTAACCGCGCGGGTGCAGGCCCTGGCCGAACATCACCTGCATCCAGGCCGTTTCGCCGAACAATTCGTCGCTGGTGCGGAACACGCGGCCACGGCTGCGGAAGAGTTCGATGCGCAGGCGCAGGCCTTCAGGAATTTCCATCGTGCGGCAGTGGCGCCAGAACGCCGAGTCGTCGCGCCGCGTGGCGTGGTAGTGCAGCACGATGAAGTCGCGCACCTGTTCGAATTCCAGCGTCGTCTGGCGGTTGTATTCGGCCACGTCGGCGGGGTCGAAGTCGAGGTCCGGGAACAGGTTCACCAGGCGTGCGATGCCCTTCTGGATCAGGTGGATGGAGGTGGACTCCAGCGGCTCGATGAAGCCGCTGGCCAGGCCGATGGCCACCACGTTCTTGTTCCAGAACTGCTTGCGTTTGCCGGTGACGAAACGCACCGGCCGCGGGTCGGCCAGGGCCTTGCCGTCCAGGTTCTTCAGCAACACCGCGGCTGCTTCGTCGTGGCTGATGAAGTGGCTGCAGTAGACATGGCCATTGCCGGTGCGGTGCTGCAGAGGAATGCGCCACTGCCAGCCCGCGGCATGCGCAGTGGAGCGGGTGTAAGGTGTCAGCGGCGCTACCGACGCACACGGCACCGCCCAGGCGCTGTCGCACGGCAGCCAGTGGCTCCAGTCGTCGTAGCCGGTGTGCAGGGTCTGCTCGATCAGCAGGCCGCGGAAGCCCGAGCAGTCGATGAACAGGTCGGCCGTATGGGCCTGGCCGTTGTCCAGCGTGACCGAGCTGACGAAGCCGGTCTCGGGGTGCGTCTGCACGCTGGCGATCTTGCCTTCGGTGCGCTTCACGCCGTGGCGTTCGCAGTTGCGGCGCAGGAACTGGGCGAACAGGCCGGCGTCGAAGTGGAAGGCGTGGCGGATGTCGGCCCGCGGTGAACCCGGGTCGGCGTCGCTGGCGCGCTCGAACTTGTTGTGCGCGCACGCTGCCAGGTTGATCGAGTAGTCGTCCATGCGCCCGGCCAGGCCGGCCTGGTGCATCTTCAGCCAGTACTGGTAGAACTCCACCAAGCTGGTGTCGCGGCCCAACTGGCCGAAGCCGTGGATGTATTCGTCGCCCAGTGCGCCCCAGTTGCGGAACTGGATGCCCAGCTTGAACGTCGCCTGGGTCTGGCGCACGAACTCGTCTTCGTCGATGCCCAGCAGCTGGTTGAATTCAACGATGGACGGAATGGTCGCTTCGCCGACGCCCACCGTGCCGATGTCGTCGGACTCCACCAGTTCAATCTCGAAGCGTTGCGCGCCCGTCCGCAACAGCACCGACGCGGCCATCCAGCCGGCGGTGCCGCCGCCGACGATGAGGACTCTCTTCAGTTTGCGATCGGTCATCGGAGGGCCTTGATGGGACTTTTGTGCAGGTGGGCGGATGGCGATTCGAGCGCCGGTCCGCGGCGCTGCGGATCAGCGAACGCGGCGCGTGAACGGATGGATTCTCGACGCTGACACCACAGCGAAGGCGAGACCACGAGCACCGCGCCGAAGGTCGCGCGGTGTTTCAGCCATCCGGCAAGTCCAGCAAGAAGGCCGACACCATATCGGCTTGCGCGGCCACGCGGCGCTCGAACGGCTGCTGCGCCGGCGTCTCCACGCAGGCCGCAAAAGCCGCCCCCAGACCGAACAGCCAGTCCTCGAAACTGCCGTCGTGGTGGTTGAAGATCACGCCATCGCACACCGCGCAGTCGTCGACCAGGCCATCCGGGTGCTGCGTGAAGTGGCGCAGGTTGGCCTGCAGCAGGTGTTTCGCCCGTG
This sequence comes from Burkholderiales bacterium, assembly GCA_038328935.1. Taxonomy (GTDB): domain Bacteria; phylum Pseudomonadota; class Gammaproteobacteria; order Burkholderiales; family Burkholderiaceae_C; genus Rubrivivax. The sequence continues at coordinate 5,102 of JBBQMM010000213.1, read as the reverse complement.
GGCCAGGCGAAGGGCTACGTTCCAGCGCATAGATGTAGGCGCTATCGGCCAGCACGTCTTCGTGGCAGGACAGCACGCCGTCGCGGCTGGCGCCGGCCAGTGTGGGCGCGTGCTGCAGCAGCAGTCGGCCCTCGGCCGACGGCGACGGACTGCTGCCGCCGAAGCCCCGGTTCGGGTTGTCACCTTCGGCATTGAAGCGCGTGCCGGCGGCAAAGCCGGTGCAGTTGACCAGGGGCAGCAGCGTCAGGTGCACGGCGTCCAGCGTGGTGGCGTCCACACCTTGCAGGAATTTCAGCAGGCCCCAGGGCCCGGCGGGCTCTTCGCCGTGAAAGCCGCAGGCCACCAGCCGGCTCGGCTTCGTGGCCTCGGCAGCAGCACGGCTGAGCATCCACACCGGTTCGCCCAGCACCGTGCCCAGCGTCTGCAACTGCAGGCCCAGCCGGCGGGCCTCGGTGGCGAAGGCCTGGCGCCACAGCTTCAGATGGTGACTGCGCGCCGAGTCGCCCAACCCCCAGGCCGTGGGCAGCGGCCAGGACCAGTGTCGAAGCCCGTCTCGGGTGGCAGTGTTTCGCATGAGCGGGTGCAGGCTACACCAGGGCCGCGCGCGGCCTGCCGCAGCGCACGCAAAGAGCGGTGCCACACTACGGGATTGCCGCTGAACAGCCACCCGACTGCGCCACCGTGAGCACGCCCACCGTCCCCACCTTGCAAAGCTTTCTTGCTGGCCGATGGCAGGGCCAGGCCCCGGCGCTGACCTTGAAAAGCGCTGTCGACGGCCGCCCCGTCGCGGCCACCCACGCCGAAAGTCCCGACTTCGCCGAAGCCCTGCACCACGCGCGAACGGTGGGCCTGCCGGCGCTGCTGAAGCTGGACTTCCAGCAGCGCGCCGCCACGCTGAAGGCGCTGGCCAGGTACCTGGGTGAACACAAGGAACAGCTCTACGCCTGGTCGGCCCACACCGGCGCCACGCGCATGGACGGCTGGGTCGATATCGAAGGCGGCAGCGGCACCCTGTTGGCCTACGCCGGCTTTGGCAGCAACGAACTGCCCTCGGGCAACCTGGTGCATGAAGGCCCGCTGCTGCCGCTGTCCAAGAAGGGCGGCTTTGCCGGCACGCACATCCTGGTGCCGCGGCGCGGCGTGGCGGTGCACATCAATGCCTTCAACTTCCCGGTCTGGGGCTTGCTGGAAAAGTTTGCACCCAGCTTTCTGGCCGGCATGCCGTGCATTGCCAAGCCGGCCACCGCCACCAGCTATCTGACCGAAGCCTGCGTGCGGCTGATGCTGCAAAGCGGCCTGTTGCCCGCAGGTGCCTTGCAACTGGTGGTGGGCGGCACCGGCGATCTGCTGGACCGGTTGCAAGAGAGCGACGTCGTCACCTTCACCGGCAGTGCTGACACCGCCGCCAAGCTGCGCACCCACAGCAACATCGTGCGCCGTTCGGTGCCTTTCAACGCCGAAGCCGACTCCCTGAACTGCGCCATCCTGGCGCCCGACTGCGGCCCGGGCAGCGAAGAGTTCGACCTCTTTGTGAAGGAAGTGGCGCGCGAGATGACGGTGAAGGCGGGCCAGAAGTGCACCGCCATCCGGCGCGCCATCGTGCCGCGCCAGCACCTGGCGGCGGTGGCCGAACAGCTGAAAAAACGCCTGGCCGGCGTGGTGGTCGGCGACCCCGCAGTGGAAGGCGTGAAGATGGGGCCGCTGGCCTCGAAGGCGCAGCACGCCGACGTAGCCGCTCGCGTGGCCCTGCTGCAGGCCGGCAACTCCGTGTTGTTCGGCGCCGATGGCGGCTTTGCGCCGCGGGGTGTCGGCGTTGAGCAGGGTGCTTTCTTCGCGCCCACGCTGCTGCTGTGTGAGCGGCCAATGACCAGCGAGACGGTGCACGACGTCGAGGCCTTCGGTCCCGTCAGCACGTTGATGCCATACGACGATTTCGACGAGGCGCTGGCGCTGGCTGCCCTTGGCCGCGGCAGCCTGGTGGGCACGCTGGTGACGCGCGACGCCGCGCTGGCGGCCCACGCCGTGCCTTTGGCGGCAGCCCACCACGGCCGCCTGCTGGTGCTGGACCGCGAGGCGGCGCTGGAAAGCACCGGCCACGGCTCGCCGCTGCCGGGCCTGAAGCACGGCGGCCCGGGCCGCGCCGGCGGTGGTGAAGAGCTGGGCGGCCTGCGTGCCGTCAAGCACTACCTGCAGCGCACGGCGGTGCAGGGCTCGCCACGCATGCTGGCGGCCATCACGGGCGAACATGTGCGCGGTGCGCCGGTGCTGGAAACCGAACGCCACCCTTTCCGCTATCACTTCGAAGAGTTGCAGGTGGGCATGAGCCTGCTGACGCACCGCCGCACCGTGGGCGAGGCCGACATCGTGGCCTTCGGTGGCATCAGCGGCGACTATTTCTACATGCACTTCGATGCCGTGGCCGCCGCGCAGTCGCCCTTTGGCAAGCGCATTGCGCATGGCTACTTCGTGCTGTCTGCCGCCGCTGGTCTGTTCGTGTCGCCGGCCCCGGGCCCGGTGTTGGCCAACTACGGCCTCGACACGCTGCGCTTCATCAAGCCGGTGGGCATAGGCGACACCATCCAGGCGCGCTTGACCTGCAAGCGCAAGACCGATCGCCAGCGCATCGGCGCCGATGGCGTGGGGCAGGGCGTGGTGGCCTGGGACGTGGAGGTGACCAACCAGCACGGCGAGCTCGTGGCCAGCTACGACATCCTGACGCTGGTGGCCAAGCGCGCGGCCGGGGCTGCGTCTGATGCGGCGCGGGTTTCTGAACCAGCGTCCGCAACAGCGTTCCAAACCGCGTCCGCAGCACCGTCCCAAACACCGTCCGCAACACCGCCCGCAACACCGCCCGCACCACCGTCTGCTGCATCTTCTGCGTCGTCGTCTGCCGCGTCGTCTGCATCACCACCGGCGCCACCGGCTGCAGCCTGAGCCCCCGCTGCACCGCCGCCGCTTGTTCACCCTGACGCGCACCCGCCACGTCGTGTTGGCGCTGGGCACGGCGCAGACGCTGGTCTGGGCGGCCTCGTATTACCTGCCGGCGATGCTGGCGGCGCCGATGGCGCGCAGTCTGGGTGTGCAGACCAGCACGGTGTACGCCGCACTGTCGATGGCGCTGCTGATCGGCGCCGCCATCAGCCCCTGGGCCGGCCGTCGCGTCGACCGCAAGGGCGGGCGCCCGGTGCTGCTGCTGTCCTGCGCCTTGTTCATCGCCGGGCTGTTGTTGCTGGCGGCTGCGCAAGGGCTGGTGTCGATGCTGGCGGCCTGGGCCTTGCTGGGGCTGGCCATGGGTTGCGGCCTGTACGACACGGCGTTTGCGACGCTGGTGCACCTGTACGGCAAAAGTGCTCGGCAGCCGATATCGGGCATCACCCTGCTGGCCGGCTTTGCCAGCACGGTGGGCTGGCCGCTGTCGGCGCTGATGGAAGGCCAGTGGGGCTGGCGTGGTGCCTGCGTGGGCTGGGCAGTGCTGCTGTTGCTGGTGGCGGTGCCGCTGAACGCCGTGTTGCCGCGGCGGTCGCTGGCGGCGCCAGGCCCCGCCGCGCCAGTGCCTGGAGTCCCGCCTGCATCGGCCGTGGCAGCTGGTGCTGCTGCGGGTGACGATGCTGCTGGTGCTGGCGCTGGTGCTGGTGCTGGCGCTGGTGCTGGTGCTGGTGCTGGTGCTGGTGATGTTGGTAGCGCCGGTGCTGTTGCTGGGGCGGCAACCGCTGCGCCGCCAATCGGTGAGCCTCCTGTGGCAACGCTGCCGCCGTCGCCCTGGCTGATGCCGCTGATGGCGCTGATCTTCAGCTGCATGGGTTTCGTCAGCGCCAGCATCTCCACCCACCTGCCCAGCATCCTGCAGGCCGGTGGCCTGGGGCTGGCGGCGGCAGTCAGCCTGGCCGCGCTGGCCGGCCCGGCACAGGTGGCGGGGCGTTTGCTGGAACTGGGCGTGCTGCACCGCCACGCTCCAGTGCTGACCGCGCGCGTGGCAGCAGCGGGCCACCCCGTGGGCGCGCTGCTGCTGTTGCTGGCAGGGTCGCCCCTGGCGCTGGCCTTCGTGCTGGTGCACGGGCTGGGCAACGGCATCATCACCATCGTGCGCGGCACGTTGCCGTTGGCCGTGTTCGGCGCCCAGGGTTACGGTGCGCGCCAGGGCTGGCTGAACCTGCCTGCCCGCGTGGTGGGTGCGCTGTCGCCCTGGTTCTTCGGCGTGCTGCTGCAGCACTTCGGCGCCGCCGCGTTGTGGGCCACCGCCGCAGCCGGTGTCGCCAGCTTGCTGCTGCTGCAGGTGTTGCCCCGGCTGCGCGGAGCCGGCTGAGCCACTTCGGCTGGCCCGTTGCGAACGCGCTCGCCAGCGCCATTTTGGGAAGCTGTACTCGGTCGCTACTGGTTGTGAGCGGCAAGCCCGTCGACGGCCACTGCTCGCTCAACAGCCAACGTAGTAGGAGTAGGTGCTGCTCTCGTCACTCGAGCGCAGCCTGCCATGCACCGCGGCGCAACCCTTGCCGACATAGGTGCTTTCCCCGGAGCGTGATCCGGGCTTGTAGTTCGGGCCGCCCGAGTTGCTCGCCTGCACCACGGCGTAGAAGTTGAAGAGCATGGGCCCGCCTTCGAGCCCGACATTGCCGAACCTATCCCACCAGTAACGGCCGGCGTAGACCGGCCCGTAGCGGCGCAGGCCGGCAACGTCGAGAGGATGCAGCTCGCGGCCGTTGATGAAGACGCCGGTGACGCGGCCGTCGCCGCCGCCCGAGGCATTGGCAGGCAGCGGCCCGCCGAACGCCAGGCCGGGCCCGAGGTAAGCCGCTGCAGGGCCGCCCCTGACGCCGGCACCGCCGCTCATGGGGTCGTACCAGTATCGGCCGGGCGGCACCGGGCCGATGATCGAGGCGAGGCGGCCCAGCTCGGCACGGCCGGCGGAATCGAGCGGGCGGCCGTTGAACTCGATCGCGGGCGGAGCGGGTTCGGCTGTCGTCGCGGTTGGCAACATGGCGGTTCCCAGGAAGGCGGCCGTGAACGCCGCGCACATCAATGTCCTCATGGCGCGTGGCCGTCGATGTCGATGCAGTCCAGGACGCGCGCCGCCCACAGTGTTCGCGCGCCCTAGTTCAGGTTCA
>JBBQMM010000212.1:0-7566 GCA_038328935.1 Burkholderiales bacterium | reverse complement strand
CCTACCGTGAAGCGCAGCTGTGCATGGAAATGATTGCCGACACCGGGCGGCTGGGCAGCCTGGACGTGATGGAACTCAACCCGGCACTGGACGTGCGCAACCAGACCGCCGAGCTGGCGGTGGACCTGATCGAGAGCCTGTTCGGCAAGAGCACCTTGATGCGCGCCTGAGTTCGACTCGCCGATGGAAGGGCCTCGCACGCAGGGGGCTGAACTCCAGGCCCCTGCAGCGGCCGGTGCTGCCGCCGGCGCAGCGGCATTGCCCCGGAAATGCCAGGGCATCGCCTAACATCCTCGGCATGTCTTTGCCGCACCCCTCTCCCGCCCGGCTGGCCAAGCTGCGCAGCCTCCGTGGTCAGGCGCTCACACTGTGGACGTTGCTGGCCCTGGCGCCCGCCTGGGCTGCAGGGCTCGCTCCGACCGCACAACCGAGCGCACAGCCTTCCGCACAGCCTTCCGCACAACCGACCGCACAACCGACCACACGAGCCGCTGCAACTTTGGCAGCAACCCACACCACGGTGAGGCCGGCGACCCCTGCACCCTCGCAGGAGGGCGACACAGGCCGGGCAGGACCTCCGGTGACTGCTCCGGTTGCTTCACCGGCGACTGCACCGACGACTGCACCGGCAACCGCACCGGCAACCGCACCCGCGACTGCGCCGGCGTCAGCGCCAGCGGCCAGTGCACCCATCGTCACCGGCACCGGCCAGCGCATCTACGAACGCACCAAGCCCCTGCTGCTGCAGGTGCGCACCCTGCTGAAGACGCAGGACAGCCAGTCCTCGGTGGGCTCGGGTTTCCTGGTCGACAGCAGCGGCTTGCTCGTCACCAACTACCACGTGGTCAGCCAATACGCGCTGCAACCGTCGCGCCACCGGCTGGTCTACGCCAGCGTGGATGGCAAACAGGGTGCGCTGCAACTGCTGGCCTTCGACGTCGTGCACGACCTGGCGCTGCTGCGGCTGGCCGACCCCGTGCCGTTGGCCGGACGCGGCGCGGTGCTGCTGCGGCCGACCGACGAGCCGCTGGCCCGCGGCGCCCGCATCTTTTCGCTCGGCAACCCGCTGGACGTGGGCTTTGCCGTCGCCGAAGGCACCTACAACGGCCCCGTGGAACGTAGCTTTCTCGAAACCCTGTTTTTCGGCGGCTCGCTCAGCGCGGGCATGAGCGGCGGCCCGGCGCTCGACGAAGACGGCCGCCTCATCGGCGTCAACGTGGCAGCCAGGCGCGACGGTGAACAGGTGAGCTTCCTCGTGCCTGCGGCACCGGTGCGCGCGCTGATGGCCCGTGGCGCGCAGGCGGCGCCCATCACCGCGCCGGCCTGGGACGAGATTTCACGCCAGCTGCTGGCCCACGAGGCCCGCCTCACGCAGCGCTTCATCGCCTTGCCCTGGCGCGAAGCCGGGCACCCGCTGTACCGCATACCGGTGCCGCAAGAGCAATTCATGCGCTGCTGGGGCCGCGGTTCACCCCAAGCCACACGCGGCCTGCAATTCGAGCGCAGCGACTGCGCGATGGACAGCCGCATCTTCGTCAGCGGCGCCTTGCTCACCGGCTACATCACCGTGCGACACGAGGCCTACGACGGCAGCCGCCTGGGTGCGCTGCGTTTTGCCGACCGCTACAGCGCCAGCTTTGGCAATGAATTCGTCGGCGTGGACGACCGCCAGCGCACCGCCGCGCAGTGCGTCGAACACACCGTGGCGGCAGGGCCAGGTGACAGCACGAAGAACCACAGCGCCCGCTTGCCGATGAAGGCCGTGATCTGCCTGCGCGCCTATAAGAAGCTGCCGGGCCTGCACGACCTGTCGGTGCTGGTGGCCACGCTGGACCAGCCCACCACCGGCGTGCAGGGCCGCTTCGACGCCCACGGCGTCAGCCTGGCCAGCGCACAGCGGCTGGCTCAACACTACCTTGACGGCTTTGCATGGACCGCCCCGAAGACCGCCTCGCGCTGATCACGCTGCTCGACCGCGAAGGCCGCGCGCTGCGCAGCGTGGACGTGCAGGCCTGGCCACTGACCATCGGCCGTGCGCTGGACCAGCAGCTGGTGCTGGACGATGCCAGCGTGGCCGCGCACCACGCCACGCTGGCGGTCGACGCCGAAGGCCGGCTGCTGCTGACGGTGGGCAGCAGCGTCAACGGTGCTTGGCTCGACGGACAGCATCTGGCCGCGGGGCAGACGCGAGTCATGCCGCATCAGCCCAGCGTCTTGCAGCTCGGCCACAGCAAGCTGATGCTGCGCCAGCGCAGCGAGACTCTGGCGCCCGAACAGCCGCTGCCGGCCCACCTGCTGCGCGGCGTGACGCGCAGCCGTGGCGTGCTGGGCGGCCTGCAACCGGGCGCGCAGCTGTGGCTGGTGTCGGCTCTGTTGATGGCAGCGCTGGTGCTGCAGCACTGGCTGAGCCTGGACCCGGGCGCCGACTTCACCGCCTGGCTGCCCGCACTGGTGGGGCTGCCGGCTGCCGTGGTGGCCTGGTGTGCGACCTGGGCGCTGCTGTCCAAGTTGTTCCAGCACCGCTTCGAGTTCATGGCCCACCTGCACATCGCGCTGCCGGGGCTGTTGTTGATCGAGGTGCTCGACTCACTGCTGCCAATCGTGGCGGCGTCACTGGGCTGGCCGTGGCTGTGGCGGCTGACGCCGCCGCTGCGCGCACTGCTGATGGCCTGGGTGGTGTACCGCCATCTGGCCCTGTTGATGCCGCACCAGCCGCAGCGCGCGGCGGCCGCGATGGTGGCAGCCACGGTGGCCGGCGGCGCCATCAGCCTGGCCTTCACCCACCGCAGCACCGATCGGTTCAGCGCCCCGGCTTATATGAGCACGCTGCCGCTGCCGATGCTGGACGCCACCCCTGCCGTGCCCTCCGCGACCCTGGTGCAGGAACTGGCGCCGCTGGCAGCCCGGCTGCAGCAGCGGGTGCTGAAGGCACGAGACGACGACGCACCTGACATCGACGAAGCGGAATAGCGTCAGGCGGCGCCATGACCGCTCACTTTCGCGCCCGCTTTTGTTCGCCGCGTGGTGTTTCCACGTAGGCTTTGTCAGCGCCGCGAAGTGTTGCGCTGGGCACAATGCCCAGCGACCGAACTTCACTGACTCACCGTGACCACAGCCACCCGTACCGCACCCCTTGCCGCGCCACGGCCACCTGGCTGCTTCACCGGGCTGCTGTCCGGGCTGCTGTCCGGGCTGCTGTCCCGTCTGCTGTCCCGTCTGCGGCCTGGTTTCCTGTCAGGTCTGCTGCCAGCTCTGCTGGCGGCGATGTTGTGGCTGCACCACCCAGCGGCGGCTGCCCAAGCGTCGACCACCCCGCGCGCGGCCGCGGCGCTGCGCGTGGCGACTGCCTTTGACCCGCAGACGATGGACCCCCACGCCATTGCGCTGCTGTATCACTCTCGGGTGGCTTTTCAGCTGTACGACTCGCTGGTGGGTCGCGACGAGAAGTTCAAACTCGAGCCCGCGTTGGCCCTGTCGTGGCAGATGACAACGCCCACCGTGTGGCGTTTCAGGCTGCGGCCAGGTGTGCGCTTTCACGACGGCAGCCCTTTCACCGCCGATGACGCCGTTTTTTCGCTCGAACGCGCGCTCGCAGCACCGTCGCAGCGCGCTTTCCAGCTCAAGGGCGTGGTCTCGGTGCGCAAGATCGAGGCGCTGACGATCGAGGTCCAGCTCGACGCACCCGACGCCGTATTGCCCGACAAACTGCAATACGTGGCGATCATGAACAAGGCCTGGAGCGACAAGCACGGCGTGCAGCGTGCGCAAGACTTCAACGGCAAGCAAGAGACCCATGCGGTGCGCAACGCCAACGGCACCGGCCCCTTTCAGCTGGTGCGCTATGAACCCGATGTGCGCACCACGCTGCAGCGCTTTGGAGGCTGGTGGGGCTGGGCCGACCCGCGCAGCGGCAACCTGGAGCAAGTGAGCCTGAGCACCATCAAGTCCGACGCCACACGGCTGGCGGCGCTGGCGTCGGGCGAGGTCGATCTCGTGCTCGACCCGCCGTACCAGGACGTGGCAAGGCTGAAGGCCGACAACCGCATCACGACGCTGCAAAGGGCCGACATCGGCCAGCAGTACCTGACGTTCGACCAGGCACGCGACGAACTCGAAGGCAGCGACGTGAAAGGTCGCAATCCCTTCAAGGATCTGCGCGTGCGCAAGGCTGTCTATCACGCCATCAACATGCCGCTGATCGTTGACAAGGTGCTGCGCGGCCAGGCCGTGCCCACCGGCGCCTTTCTCAGCCCGCTGGTGGACGGCTCGCCTGCCGAACTGGACCAGCGCCTGCCCTACGACCCGGCCCGTGCCCGCCAATTGCTCGGTGAAGCCGGCTACCCCAACGGTTTCAGCGTGCCGCTGGACTGCGTGAACGTGGCCTGGCGCGAGAACGTCTGCCAGGCCGTGGCCGCGATGCTCACGCAGGTGGGCATACGGACCACGCTGCGCACCAGCCCCAGCAACCAGTTCTTCCCGAAACTGAGCCAGGGCACCGCGGCCTTCATCGAGTACGGCTGGACTGCCAGCCCCGATGCCTGGAACTCGCTGAACGGCCTGTTCCGCACTTTCGACAAGGCAGGCCTGGGCACCTTCAACGCCGGCCGCTACAGCAACCCCAAGCTCGATGTGCTGATCGACGACATCCGCACCGAGCCCGACCTGACGCGTCGCCGTGCGATGGTCAGCACGGTGCTGCGCATGGTGGCCGACGACCTGCCTTATGTGCCGCTTTACCGGCGCACGCTGACCTGGGCGATGAACAAGCGGGTCAGCCTGGTGCAGTGGCCCAACGACCAGTTGGAAATGCGCTGGGTGAAGCTGCGGCCGGCCACCAACTGAAGCTCAGGGCGTACGCACGCCCGCGTCAGAAAGCGCAGTCGGCGATGCCGGAACCATCGCCTGGCACGGCCCGTGGCTGCGCCTGAAGTCGCGCGGCATCAGCGCACCCGGCGCCGCGTGCAGGCCACGGGCCAGCGCCCGCGCCATGCGTTCCTGCTTCATCAACGGGCCGCGGTCGTTGCGCTGGCGCGCACTCCAGGCCTGGCCCTCTTCGACCATGCGTGTGGCCACGTCGACGCCGTCCACCGCCATGCGCGCGACCAGCCGGCCGTGCTGGTCGCGCGCCACACCGCGCAGTTCAGCGGGCTTGTTCAGCACCAGTGCAGCCAGCGCCGCCTTCGCTTCGCGGCCGTGCTGCTGGCACAGCTCGGGCGCGTCCATGTCGGCCAGCCGCACCTCCACAACCGCCTGGCCCGCGGGGGTGAACCACAGGCTGTCGCCGTCCACCACGCGCTGCACGACTCCCTGCAGCGGCGCTGCCGGCTCGCGCGGGCGCGCTGCAGCGGCGGGCACCGAAACCAGCAGCGCCACCGCGGCCGGCAACATCAACAGTAAGACGGCACGGGCACGGACAAGACTGGGCATGGTGCAGGGCCGGCAGCGAGGTGCCGGCTGTAGTAGGAGAACGCAGTGCGGATCGAGGCCGATGCACGCGAACAAGCGGCCCGCAAGCCAAAAGCACTCTAGCCGGCCCTGCAACAGCAGCGCCTGAACCGGTTGCCGGCCGTACAGGAACGATTCACGTTTTGGGGCGCTTTTCTTTGCGCCCGCTGCCAGCCGGCGCCGCCAGCGCTGATTCGGAATCGGCCAGCAGCCGGTCCAGGCGCACTTTCAGTTTCTCGGTCGAAAGCTGTTCGCGCAGGCGTTCCACCAGCAGCGGAAACGCAAACGGGCTGGCGGCTTCCAGTTGCACCACGTCCATCGGCAGCGCCTGCAGCCGTTGCAAGGTCTGCTGCAGGCGCTGCAGTTCCAGCTCTTGCTGCAGCACCTCGGTCTGCGCCTGCGCAAGCAGCTGGTTGCCGGGGTCGTAGTTGCGGAACACCTCGTAGAACAGGCTGCTGGAGGCCTGCACCTGGCGCATGCTTTTCGGCGCGCCGGGGTAGCCGCCAAACACCAGGCCCGAGACGCGAGCAATTTCGCGAAAGCGGCGCTGCGCCAGTTCACCGGCGTTCAAGCTGGCCAGCACGTCGGGCAACAGCTGTTCGCTGGACAACCAGCCGGCGGCCAGAGCGCCGTCCAGGTTGATCGGTTCGGCGGCCATGATTTCCAGACCATAGTCGTTGACGCTGAGCGAAAAGGTGTTGGGCGCTTGCCGCGACAGTCGCCAGGCCAGCAATTGCGCCAGCCCGATGTGCACGTTGCGCCCGGCAAAAGGGTACATGAAGAGATGGTGGCCCTCGCGCGTTTGCAGCCGTTCCACCAGCAGGCGGCCGCTCGCCGGCAGTCGGGACAGGCGCTGCTGCGCCTGCAGCATGGGGGCCGCCGCCTGCAGCTCGGGGCTGTCAGCAACGCCAGCGGCCACTTCATCCAGCACGCGCTGCACCGAAGCGCCCAGCTCGTTGGACAACGGCATCTTGCTGCCGCTCCAGGCCGGCACGGTGCCTTTGAGCTTGCGCGCCAGACGCACATAGGCGGCCATCTCGTGCGTGTGCACGAATTCGAGCACGCGGCCGGCAAAGACGAAGCAGTCGCCCTTGTGCAGCCGGGCGATGAAACCTTCTTCGATGTGGCCCAGCGTCTGGCCACCACCCAACCACCGCACGGCCATCGACGCCTCGCTGACGATGGTGCCCACTTGCAGCCGGTGGCGCTTCGCAATCTGACGGTCGGGCACGCGCCAGACGCCGTCCACCACCTGCACGCGGTGGAACTCGGGGTAGGCGGCCAGACTGCTGCCACCGCGCGAGACAAAGGTCAGTGCCCAGGTGAACTCTTCGTCGGTGAGATGGCGGTAAGCCCAGGTGCTGCGCACTTCCTGCAGCAACGCGGGAGCGGTCGGCAAGGGGGCTTCGGGTTTCGAGGTGGCCAGCGTATCGCCGGCGGCAAAGCCGCCACGGTCCAGCGCATCGCCGGCGGCAAAGCCGCCGCCGAGGGCCACCGTCACCAGGTGCTGCACCAGCACATCCAAAGGCTTGTCCGGGCTGCTGCGGGCTTCAACTTCGCCGGCCAGCGCAGCGCGGCGTGCGGCGGCGGCCTCCACCAGCTCCAGTGTGTGGGTGGGCACGAGCGTGATGCGGCTGGGCCGGCCGGGGGCGTGGCCGCTGCGGCCGGCGCGCTGCAGCAGCCGCGCCACGCCCTTGGCGCTGCCAATTTGCAGCACCCTTTCAACGGGCAGGAAGTCCACGCCCAGGTCCAGGCTCGATGTCGCCACCACCGCCTTCAGCCGGCCTTCTTTCAAACCCAGCTCCACCCACTCGCGCACCGACTTGTCCAGCGAGCCGTGGTGCAAGGCCACCACGCCGGCCCAGTCAGGCCTTTCCCGCAGCAGCAGCTGATACCAGATCTCGGCCTGCGACCGGGTGTTGGTGAACACCAGTGTGGTGCCCGAGCGCTCGATCTCCTCCACCACCGGGCGGCACATCTGCGCACCCAGGTGGCCGGCCCAGGAAAAGCGGCCCGGGTCCGGCGGCAACAGCGTGTCCACCTGCAGTTGCTTGGGCGTGCGGCCCCGCACCAGGCAAGGCCGGGGCTCACCGGCCAGGGGCGGCTGGCTACCCAGCAAGG
>JBBQMM010000211.1:0-7693 GCA_038328935.1 Burkholderiales bacterium | reverse complement strand
TAGAAGGCCGAGGGCTGGTGCAGCGCGACAAAGGAGCAAGCGCCGTTCGGGCTCGGAAGCTCGAGTGCTCGACTCGGCCCGGGCCAGAGCGGCAGCTCTTACTGCCGAGGTGCCGACGCCGCCGGCGGCACGACGATCACTGTCGTGCCCGTTCCAGACGTGCCGGTGGTGCCCTGCGCCCCTTCGGTGCCCTGGGTGCCGGTGGCACCGGTGCTGCCGGTGCTGCCGGTGCTGCCGGTACTGCCGGTGCTGCCGGTCGCGCCCGCAGCGCCGGTTGCGCCTGCTGGACCAGGAACTCCGACAACCACGGGCGTTGGAGGGCTAGAACGATCACAGGCGACAAGAGCCAGAGGCAGCAACGCTGCCAGCGTCAAGGTGGAGAGCTTCATGGGGTCTTCTTTCGTGGCCGCAGCCACACGTGTCGGTCGTCCGCGAAAGGCGGCACCTATTGAGGGACCCAGCTTAGTTCGACAGCACGAGCCGGCCCGTAGGACAGCGCCGCAGGGGGACGTGGTCCCAAGTCGCGACAGCATCCGCAACAGCGTCCACAACAGCATCCGCAACAGCGCTGCAGCGCCCGGCCGGCCAAGGCCCACTTGCATACGGCCATAGGTATGCGGTACGATACCCACCATGGTATCCAAAACATTGTCGTCTCCAGGCCGGCTGACCGCCTCGCGGAGGGCCCTTCGCGCCGCTGCGCAAGCCGCCGCCGCCGCCTGGGCCTGCTGGGCACTGGCCCCCGCATGGTCTGCAACGGCCGCCCCCGCCATCTCGGTGCCCACGATCATGGTCGGCCGCCAGGCCAGCGCCACCGGCTTCGAGGTCGAGGGCACGCTGCAGGCGGTGCAGCAAAGCGTCGTCTCGGCGCGGGTCAGCGGGTCGGTGCTGCTGCTGGCGGTGAAGGCCGGCCAGCCCGTCAAGGCCGGGCAGTTGTTGGCGCGCATGGATGGCCGCGAACTGCAGGCCGGCGTGGCCGCAGGCGACGCTGCCGTGGCCCAGGCGCAAGCGGCGCAGACGCAGGCGCAGCAGCAGTTGCAACGCCAGCGCGACCTGCGCGCACAGGGCTTCCTGAGCGCCGCCGCACTGGACAGCGCCACGGCGCAGGCGCAGGCCGCCAGCGCTGCTGTTCAACAAGCCCAGGCGATGCGCCAGCAAGCGGCGTTGGCAGCCGGCTTCGCCAGCGTCACGGCGCCGTTCGACGGCGTGGTGCTGGCCACGCACGTGGAAGCCGGCGAGCTCGCCACACCCGGCCGTCCGCTGGTCACCGTATACGCCCCCGGCCGCCTTCGCGCGGTGGTGCAACTGCCGTCCAACCGCGCCCAGGCGGCACGTGCAGCCCCCACCACCGAGGTGCTGCTGCCCGATGGGCGCCGCATCATCCCCACCGCCCGCCAGGAACTGCCCGGTGCCGACGCGGTGTCGCAGACCACCGAATGGCGCCTGGAACTGGGCCCCCGGACAGGCGCGACAGCTGGAACAGCCGGCTCTGCCGACACCGCCAACACCGCCCCGTTGCAACCGGGCCAGGCTGTGCGCGTGCGCTTTGCCGGCGCAGCAAACGACGCCGTGGACGGCCTAGCGAACGCCGCAGCAAACGCCGCAGCAAACGCCGCAGCAAACGGCCAAGCAAGCGGCCAAGCAAGCGGCCAAGCAAGCGGAGCCAGCGCAGCCAGCGCAGCCAGCGCGAACACAACCATCAACACCCGCCTGACAGTACCCACCGCCGCCGTGCTGCAGCGCGGTGAGCTGCAGGCTGTCTACGTGGCACAGGAAGGCCGCTTCGTGCTCAAGGCCGTGCGCCTGGGCGCCACGGCCGGTGCACAGCAAGAGGTGCTGGCCGGCCTGAAGTCCGGCGAACGCGTGGCGCTCGACCCCGTGCGCGCCGGCCTGGCGGGTGCCGTGCCCGCGGCGCAGTGAGCCGGTAGCCACCATGCAGAACGTGCCAGACACCACGAAGCCGGACCCGACGAAGCCAGCCACCACGAACCCTGTGCTGGGCGTCTCTGGCCGGCTGGCGCGCCAGTTTCAAGACAACGCACTGACGCCGCTGCTGGCCCTGGTGGCGCTGCTGCTGGGTCTGTTTGCAGTGCTCGTCACGCCGCGCGAAGAAGAACCGCAGATCAACGTCACGATGGCCAACGTGCTGATCCCGTTTCCCGGCGCCAGCAGCACCGATGTGCAGAACATGGTGGCGCGTCCGGCTGAGCAGGTGCTGTCGCAAATCGCCGGCATCGAACACACCTATTCCGTGGCGCGCCCGGGGCTGGCGGTGCTGACGGTGCAATTCCAGGTGGGCGTGGCGCGCACCGAAGCGCTGGTGCGGCTGTACGACGTGCTCAACGCCAACCAGGACTGGTTGCCCCGCGGCCTGGGCACGCTGACCCCCATCGTCAAGCCCAAAGGCATCGACGACGTGCCGGTGCTGGCCGTCACGCTGCACGGCACGGCCGGCAATGCCGAGATCAGCACAACCGAACTGGCGCGGGTGGCACATGCGCTGGAGGCCGAGCTCAAGCGCGTGCCGGGCGCCCGCGAAGTGACCACCATCGGCGGCCCTGGCCGCGTGGTGCGCGTGGACCTGCAACCCGAGCGCATGCGCCAGCGCGGTGTCGACCTGCTGCGGCTGCAGCAGACCCTGGCCGCCGCCAGCATGGGCCTGCCGGCCGGCAGCGTGGTGGACGACAAGGACGGTGCTGCCGGGGCACCCATGGCCACGGACCAGCAAAGCACGCGCATGCGCGTGGTCGAAACCAGCGAATTCCTGCGCTCCGCAGCCGACGTGGGCGAACTGGTGGTGGGCGTCAGCCAGGGCAAGCCGGTCTACCTGCGCGAGGTGGCCCGCGTCGAAGACGGCAGCGCACAGCCCACGCATCAGGTGTGGTTCACGCCCGGAGCCGCCACGGCCAGCCATGACGCAGGCGCCAGCAAGACCGCAAGCGCGTCCGGTGGTCAACCAGCCGTCACGCTGACCGTGACCAAGAAGCCCGGTCAGAACGCGGTGGACGTGGCGAGCGCCGCCCGCACGCGCATCGACGAACTGCGCAATTCGCTGATTCCCGCCGGCGTCGAAGCCACCGTGGTGCGCGACTACGGCGCCACGGCGGCCGAGAAGGCCACCAAGCTGATCCAGAAACTGGCCTTCGCCACGGCCGGCGTCATCTTGCTGGTGGGCCTGGCGCTGGGCCGGCGCGAAGCGGTCATCGTCGGCGCTGCCGTCATCTTGACGCTCACGGCCACGCTGTTTGCCAGCTGGGCGTGGGGCTTCACGCTGAACCGCGTGAGCCTGTTTGCGCTCATCTTCAGCATCGGCATCCTGGTCGACGACGCCATCGTGGTGGTGGAGAACATCCACCGCCACCAGGCCCTGCACCCGCGCATGCCGCTGCGCCAGATCATCCCGGCGGCGGTGGACGAAGTGGGCGGCCCCACCATCCTGGCCACGCTCACCGTCATCGCGGCGCTGCTGCCAATGGCCTTCGTCAGCGGCTTGATGGGCCCCTACATGAGCCCGATCCCGATCAACAGCAGCCTGGGCATGGCGATATCGCTGGCCATCGCCTTCACCGTCACGCCCTGGCTGGCGCTGAAGCTGATGAAAGCGCACGCACCAGCCGCGACGGCAGATGCGCCTGGCCAGGCCCACGGCACAGACACTGGCTCAGAGCTGCCGCCCGCAAAGGGCCTGGCCGGCTGGCTGCAGCGCTTTTTCACGCGGGTGCTGACGCCGCTGTTGGCCAGCGCCGGCCGCCGCTGGATGCTGCTGGCAGCCATCGGTGCCGCGCTGCTCGTCTCGGTGGCGCTGGCTGCCATTCCCACCTCACGGCTGGGCGTGGTGCTGAAGATGCTGCCCTTCGACAACAAGAGCGAATTTGCGCTGGTGGTGGACATGCCCGCCGGCACGCCGCTGGAAGACACGGCGGCGGCGCTGCACGAAATGGCCAGCCATCTGGCCAGCCAGCCCGAGGTGCTGCACCTGCAGGGTTATGCCGGCACCGCCAGCCCCATCACCTTCAACGGCCTGGTGCGCCAGTACTACCTCCGCTCCGAGCCTGAACAAGGCGAGCTGCAGGTCAACCTGGTGGACAAGACGCTGCGCCACGAGCAGAGCCACGCCATCGCGCAGCGCCTGCGCCCGGCGCTGGAGGCCATCGCCCGCAAGCACGGCGCCAGGCTGAAGGTGGTGGAAGTGCCGCCCGGCCCACCGGTGATGAGCCCTCTGATGGCCGAGGTGTACGGGCCCGACGAAGCCGGTCGCCAGCAAGTGGCCGCGCGGCTGGCGGCCCGCTTTGCCGCCACGCCCGACATCACCGCCATCGACACCAGCAACCGTGAAGACGCGCCGCGCAGCTTCTTGCGCGTGCAGCGCCAGCGCGCCGACGCGCTGGGCATACCGGTGGCATCGATTGCCGCCACCGTGCAGGGCGCGCTGTCGGGTGTGGACGCCACCTACTTGCACGACGGCAGCAGCAAGTACCCGGTGCCGGTGCGGCTGCAACTTCCGCTGCAGTCGCAGGTGGGCCTGGCCGCCGTTCTGGCGCTGCCGATGCGGGCCGCCAACAACCAGCTGGTGCCGCTGTCGGAACTGGTGCGGGTTGAGGACGGTGTCATCGACAAGCCGCTGTTCACCAAAGACCTGCAGGGCGTGAGCTACGTCTTCGGCGACATCGGCAGCGGCCCGCAGGCCCAGACGCCCGACTCGCCGCTGTACGGCCTGTTCGGCATTCGCAACACGCTGCAGCAGGCGGCGCTGCCGGGCACCGGTGAGCTGGGCGAGTACTGGATCAGGCAGCCTGCCAACCCCTACAGCGCCTACGCCATCAAGTGGGACGGCGAATGGCAGATCACCTACGAGACCTTTCGCGACATGGGCGCCGCCTACGGTGTCGGTCTGATCCTGATCTACCTGCTGGTGGTGGCGCAGTTCAAGAGTTATGGCACGCCGCTGATCATCATGGCGCCGATACCGCTGACCATCATCGGCGTTATGCCCGGCCACGCGCTGCTGCAGGCCAACTTCACCGCCACCAGCATGATCGGCATGATTGCGCTGGCCGGCATCATCGTGCGCAACTCCATCCTGCTGGTGGACTTCATCGACCTGCAGGTGGCGCAAGGCGTGCCTTTCCGGCAGGCCGTCGTGAACGCCGCCGCGGTGCGTGCGCAGCCCATTCTGCTGACCGCTTTGGCCGCCATGTCGGGCGCCGTCTTCATCCTCGACGACCCCATCTTCAATGGCCTGGGCATTTCGCTGCTGTTCGGCATCGCGGTGTCCACGCTGCTCACGCTGGTGGTGATACCCGTCATGTACTACGCGTTCAACCGCAAGCGGCTGGAGGCCGTGACGGCCGTGGCCACCGTGGCGGCGGACAGTTGATCTTCCCCAGTCCATCCAGGCACCGTTTCGCAGTTCCCTGTTTTCCATCCACCCTTCCAAGGAGATTTCCATGACCGTCGACCGTCTCATCCGCATCTTTGCCGGCAGCTTCATCCTCATTTCTCTGGCGCTCGGCGTGCAGGGCAGCCCCGTGTTCTTGTCACCCTGGTGGCTGGCCTTCACGGCCTTCGTCGGCTTCAATCTGCTGCAATTCGGCTTCACCAACTTCTGCCCTCTGGGCCTGATCCTGCGCAAGCTCGGCGTGCCTGATGGCGCCCCGCTGGGCGGTGTTGCCGCCGCCCACTCCAAAGGGGGCATGGGTAAAGCAACCAAGTGACATTCACCCCTGTTCGCCGCGCCCTGCGCACGCTGAGCGCCACCGATGAGCGCTGCTGACTCCCGCCCGGGCGGCCGCGCCACAATGGGCGCACTGCACTGCGAGAACCTGCCCATGTCAGAACTGGCCGACGAGAAGACCCGCACCGACTTGCTGAACCGCTTGAAGCGTGCCGAGGGCCAGTTGCGCGGCATCCAGCGCATGATCGAGGAGAACCAGCCTTGCCTGGACATCGCCACGCAGATGGCCGCAGTACGCAAGGCGCTGGACAGCACCTATGTGCGCATGACGGTGTGCTTCATGCAGCAGGAACTGCAGGCGCGGCTGCATGGCAGCGGCGCAGTGGCGGCGGGCACGGCGGCAAAGACCGACGAGGCCATCGACGGCCACATCGAAGAAGTGCTGGAAGACGTGCAGGCCCTGCTGTCCAAACTGCGCTGAACGGCAAGCAACCCGGGCCGCCCTGGCTGCTGAAAATGACGACCACTGCGGATGAAGACCACTGCAGATGAAGACCGCTGTAAATGACGACCATCGCTAATGAAGTCCGCCCATGGCCGCTGCTGACAAGACACCGCTGAAGTTCATCGGCCCGGCCTGGTTTTCAATGGTCATGGGGCTGGCCGGACTGAGCCTGGCCTGGTACCGCGCGCAGCCGATGATGGGCGACACGGCGGGCGTGCTGTCGGCACTGCTGGGCGCGGCAACGCTGGTGGCGCTGGTGGCTCTGCTGCTGGCCGCTGCGCTGCGCTGGCAACAACATCCGCAGGCCTGGCGCGAAGACCTGCAGCACCCGGTGCGGCACCCTTTCATCGCGGCGCTGCCGGTGTCGATCATCCTGCTGGCGACCGTGGGCACCGCGCTGCTGGGCCCCCAGGGCGGCGGCGCGTGGGCGCTGCAATGGCTGTGGGGCACGGGCGCCGTGCTGCAGTGGGCCGTCACGCTGTGGGTGTTGAAGCGCTGGTGGCGGCCGGCGGCGCTGGGCGGGTTTCAGTGGGCCGGCATCACGCCGGTGATGTTCATCCCGGTGGTGGGCAATGTGCTGGTGCCGCTGGCCGGCGTGCCGCTGGGGCATGCCGAATGGTCCGCGGCACAGTTCGCCGTGGGCCTGGTGTTCTGGCCCCTGCTGATGGTGCTGCTGGTGGTGCGCATCGGCCTGCACGGTCTGTGGCCCGAGCGGCTGTTGCCCAGCGCCTTCATCATGCTGTCGCCGCCGGCGGTTGTGGGGTTGTCGCTGTTGCAGATGGGGGCGCCCGTCGCGCTGGCCTGGGGCTGCTGGGGCGTGGCCCTGTTTACCCTGCTGTGGGTGAGCGCGCTGCTGCCGCGCATCAAGGCGCTGGCCTTCGGTCTGCCCCATTGGGCGATCAGTTTTCCGCTGGCCGCCACCACGGCGCTGAGCCTGCGCCTGGCCACCCCGGGCTCGGCGATGGCGTTGTTTGCGCTCGCCCTGCTGGCGCTGACCTCGGTGGTGGTGCTGATGCTGCTGGCGGCCACGGTGCAGGGCCTGCGGCAGGGCACGCTGCTGGCCCCCGAGCCGGTGGCCACGCTGCAGGTGGCGGCCAACACCTGAGCCGCAGCGCAAGCGTGCGGCCTCCGGCACGTCTGCCGGGCCGTTGCGGCTTTTTTTCCCGGCTTTCTTCCCGGCCTCTTTCCCGGCTTCTTTCTCAGCTTCTTTCCCGGCTGCCGGGCCGCTACGATGCACAGCACCCGTGTTTGTGCAGGAGCCCGGCAGATGCAGCCTACCCCGCCCTGGCCCGCCTGGCCGCCCTTGCGCTCGTTGTCGGCTTGGGCCTTGCCGCGCAACCTGTATCGGCGCAGGCTAAGAAAGACAGCGCCGTGCTGGCCATGACACTGGAGCCGCTGGGCCTGGACCCCACCGCCGGCGCGGCCAGCGCGATTGCCGAGATCGTGCTTTACAACGTCTTCGAGACGCTGACCAAGATCAACAGCGACAGCCGCACCACACCGCTGTTGGCCGA
>JBBQMM010000210.1:0-7712 GCA_038328935.1 Burkholderiales bacterium | reverse complement strand
CAGCGTTTCACTCTGTTCAATTGCAAAAGGAAAATCATGTCACCCTACACTCCGTCTACATTCTCACCCTCCGACGATTCCGGCACCACGCCGGACACCGGCGCCATGGGCGGCGCTTCGCAGTCCTCAGGCGCTGGCGATTCCACGGGCAGCGGTCGCGACATGACGGGCCGTGTGGCGCAAGGTGCGCACGACACCATCGACCGGCTTTCAGAGACTGTGGCTCCGCAAGTGCAGCGACTGCAGCAAAGTGTGTCTTCGGCAACCGACGCCGTGAAGTTGCGCGCCGGCCAACTGCGCGAAACCGGCGAGGAGTGGGTCGACACGCTGCGCAGCACGGTGCGCGAGAACCCGCTCACCGCGATCGGCGTGGGCATGGCCGTGGGCATGCTGTTGTCACGCCTTACACGGCGCTGAAGCGCCATGGCTTTGGCTGCACCCGGCACGCCCGCTGAAGGGCGCAGGACGGCGTCGGCGCGCCCGTTTCCGGGGCCGAGCCAGCAGACACGCATGGAGGCACGTCCCTTGCCCCAAATCCAGGCGGGGAACTCCCGCGAGAAAGGGTAGATCATGGGACACAGCAGTTTGCTTGGTTCAGAACAGGCCGCCATGGAACCCGCCGGTCGTGACACCGCGGCGCTGGGGCCGGGCGACAACAGCGACAGTGGCAGCGATATGGTGGGGCTGGAAGGCATGGACACCGACGACCCGGTCGAGCGCCACCCGGCCAGGCGCGGCGGCGCTGCACGCAGCGCCAGAGACATCGGCGTTGATCGCATCTTCACGCCCGGCCGCACCGACGAAGACAACGACGCCGGCGCCGGCCGCATGTTGCGTGACGACGAAGACCCCGATCTCGCCTTCGTCGGCAGCGGCGTCGCTGGCGACCCGGTCGAGGATGAGGAAGCCGAAGACGCCGACGACAACGGCGAACGCCGCGGCCTGGGCGATGAAGGCGACAACATCCCGGGCGCTCACTCGACACCGCACCGCGAACCGGTTCCCGGGCCGAACCCTGCGCCTGATCGGCCGGGGAAGCCCGGCTTGCCCGGTGAGGGTGACGATGAAGATCTGCCTGCCGACGACGAGTCGGAACCGGCCGAAAAGCGGCCGGGCCGCGCGATGGCGGCGCGCGATGTCAAAACGCGAAAGGCCTGAGATCGCGGCTGTGGTTCCACGGCCGGTGCAATCCGGGTGGGCGCTGATGCGCTGAGCGGCCTCAACGCGCTGCGCAATCCATGAACGCGCTGCTGCAAGCGGCCCAGCAGCAACTGGCCGCCGCAGCGGCCGAAGCGGCCGAGCAACCGCAAAGGTTGCTCCCGGGCGTTGCAAGTCTTGCCGTAAATCGCGACGCACCGCTAAACAAGCAGACCCCCCGGCGCTGTGAACGCGGCTCGCAGGGCAGCCTGCGGAGGGCGGGCGCGGCGTTTGCCCCTGGATGAACTCAACCTTCAAACTGGAGATCGACAATGGCTGAAAAGAACCCCTACCTGACGGGCCTGTTTCCTGACCGTGACAGCGCCGAGCGCGCCTATCAGGGCGTGGTAGACCGTGGCTACAAGCAAAACGACATCAACCTGGTGATGAGTGACGAGACGCGCGAGAAGCAGTTCGGCAGCGAGCAAGGCCGTACCACCGAGTTGGGCACCAAGGCCGCCGAAGGCGCCGGCGTGGGCGCGGGCATTGGCGGCACCGTGGGCGCCATTGCCGCGGCCATTGCGGCGGTGGGCACCAGCATCGCGGTACCGGGGCTGGGCTTGGTGGTGGCTGGCCCCATCGCAGCCGCTTTGGCGGGTGCTGGCGCCGGTGGTGCAGCCGGCGGCCTGATCGGCGCGTTGATCGGCTGGAACATTCCAGAAGAGCGCGTCAAGGAGTACGAAAGCGGCATCAAGCAAGGCGGCATCCTGATGGGCATGCGGCCCCGCAACGACGATGACGCCGCACACCTGGAAGAGAACTGGCGCTCGGCCAACGGCACCAGCGTCTACCGCTGAGCCTTTAAATGCCGGGCCCGTGGGCCTGATTGGGGGGTCCACGGGTCTTTGGCCAAGGCCTTTTGGTGCGGCGAAAGCAGGAAGGTTGCGGCCTCCGCACCCGAAGTGGCTGCACCGGCACCGATCAGGGAACCTTGACTGCGCGCTGGCGTCAGCGTGCGCCGCGTGCGGCCGTGCCAGGCGTGCGCCAAGTGCCCCTGACGGGCACCCGGCAGAGTTTTACGCGGCCAGTGCCGCGCGATCGGGCTCGGCAGGGGTCGATATGAGCTGCAGCGCTTGTTCCACCCCTTCAGGGTGTCGGGCCGCGATGTCGCCCAGCGAAATGATGCCTACCAGCCGGTCAAACCTGTCCAGCACCGGCATGCGTCGAATCTGGACCGCCGCCATCTGTCGCAGCACATCTTCGGCGCTGTGCTCCTGCAAACACGAGCGCACAGGGCCGCTCATGACCATGTCGATCTCGGTGGACGCCGCATTCAGCCCCGCCGCCGTCGCGCGCACCGTGATGTCGCGGTCGGTCACGATGCCCACCAGCCGCGAGCCGTGACATACCGGCAACGCGCCGACGTTGAGGGCGTCCATCAACTGAGCTGCGCGCATGACGGTGTCGTAAGGGCCGATGGTAGTCGGCTCCCGAGTCATCAGGTCGGCAATGGTGGTTGTGGTGGTCGTGGTGGTCATGGTGGCGTCCTGCAGTCGCAATGGGCTCCAGCAGGCAATTCGGGTGCCTGTTCGCTGCCGGCACCCCGTCAGCTGCCCGTCAACCCGTGCGGCGGCGTGCTGTGGGCGACTTTGCGCCTGCCGGGCGGCGGGTTCGGGGGGCAGGGCCAGGGCGGGGCTCGGGTACCAGGCGGGCGCGGCGCTCGGCGTCCAGACCGGGCGTGGCGCGCATGTCGGTGTCGACCAAACCGGCGTCGATATCGCGTTTGGCCTGCACGATGACCGGGTCGGGCTCTTCCGCCACCTGCCCCAAGGCCTGGTCGAGTTCGTGCGGCATGGGCGCGTCAGCTCCTTGTGAAGATGCCGGCAGGCTGGGCTTCTTGGGCGCGCCGTCGATGCGCAAGGCGCTGCCAGTCTCGGGGGGGTCGGGGGATGCGGGGGACGGGGGAGCGTTGGGCATGGTGGTGAGGTGAGCGAGGGCATTGCGGAGTGGCAAGTGCAAGCGGCAAATGGGATGCCCGAGGGAATGCCCGAGCCGCCGGGAATGCTGTTTTCTGTGCAACTTCATGCACCATACACACGATGAAACCCGGGCCCTTTCGCGTCCTCCGCCCGCCGCATGGGCCGCCACCGTGCTGGTGTGGTCGGCGCTGGCTGGCCGCCTGTGGGGGCCGCAGCACTTTCGTTCTGGCATCTGGTACCGGCTGTTGCGAAAACCTTCCTTTCAACCGCCTGAAGCTGCCATTCCGCTGGCCTGGGGCGTTGTCAACAGTGCCCTGGCCGCCGGTGCTTACCGGCTGCTGCGCCAGCCCGCCACATCGCAGAGGAACCGCGCGCTGGGCTGGTGGGGGCTGAATGTCGCACTCATCGGCGGCTGGAGCGGCATCTTCTTCGGCCGCCGCAACCTGCCGGCCAGCACGCTGCTGGCGGCAGCCATGGTGGGCACCGGCGCGGCCTATGTCCTGCAGGCCCGCAAGGTCGACCCGTCGGCGGCAGGCAGCGGCGTGCCGTATGTGGCCTGGGTGGCCTTTGCCACGGTGTTGACGGCGGCGCTGTGGCGCCGTAATCGCTAGTGGTCCCGTGCCGTCAATGAGATTACAAATGAAATTGACGCATTCGTTCGTCAGGACAGGAGCGTGGGCGGCCGAAGGCATCGAAGCGAAACGTGCGAAAAACGAGGACCATTCGGTATCGAGCTGCAAGCCCAGGGTAGGCCCCTTGGCGCGGCAGGCGATACCGGATGGGACCGTTTTCTTGCGCGTTGCAGCCGACGTCCTTCTGCCGCCCACACTCCTAAACCACAGCCTTAGCAGTAGCTATGGCGCGGAGTTGCAACGACGCATGGCGGACGCAGGCGCGATTTCATGTAATCGGTTTGGCGGAACGGACTACTAGCACTGCGCGCGCCCGTCCAGGCGGCGTGGGCGGCGTCGGCGCTGGCACAGGCGCCGCGTCGTGCAAAACCCCGGCCGCGTGCGGCAGCGTTTACAAGCCTTGCGCGGCGGCGCTCAAGCGCGAGGCGCCCAGTCCGCGTTCGGGCAACACATAAACCACCGCCGGCTGGCGCCCCAGCAGCGGCTGCACCACGCGGGTGAAGAAGGCGACCGAGACCACCACGCAGCCGTGCGAGACGCGCTTTTGGTCCGGGTCAGCACTGGCCAGGCGCCTTGCGCGGCTGGCGCGGCTTGGGCCCGGGCGCAGACGGTGGATGGCGAAGGCTGCCTCAAGGTCCACCCACACCACCTCTTCGCCCATGTGGTTGTGGCCTGGCTGCGAGACAAACCGGCCGGCCGGTGTGGTGGCGTCGCCCGGTTGCAACGCGCCCCGCTGCGTGCGCTCGCCCACCCCGGCCACGGTGTTGTCGCCGTACACGCTGCCCAGCAGCGCAGGGGTGCTGCCGGCGAGTCGCCCGTCGGCGTGAAACACGACCAGCAGCGCCGCCCGCTTGTCGACGATGGCGAAAGGTCGCAAGGCATGGTCGGTGGTGTCGCGCACGCGCTGTGCCAGCTGCCACACGTCCTCGGACACCGTCGCCTCGGCGCGGGCTGTGACCACCACCGCCAGGCCGGAAAGCAGCAGCGCGCCGCACCAGATCCAGTTTTGCATGCAGAAATTCTAGAAACCGGTGACCGCGCAGCATCTTGCGAAAACGGGGTGAGAAATGGGCCATTCAAAGCGCACATTGCCCGCGCACGCGTCGCGTGGCGCCAGGCCTCCCGGGCGTGGGTCGGGCGCCGGATTCCAGCGCGGACAGGCGGGAGCCCGGATTGCTTGCGTGGCGGGCAGGCCAGGCGGCCGCCGGGCCGGCGCAGAGAGATGGAGAGCCACCATGAAATCTGAAACCACCACCCGTGAAGACGATGGATTCGTTGACGAGCCCGAAGCGGGCGACGCGATCAAACTGCTGACCGCAGACCACGAAGACGTCAAGCTGTTGTTCGCCGATTACGAGGACCTCGTCTCTGACGGTGCCAGTGCCGAAGAGCGCGCACAACTGGCCAAGGAGATCTGCCATGCGCTCATTGCGCACACCACTGCGGAAGAGGAAATCTTCTACCCCGCGGCCCGCGAGGCCATCGAGCTTCCCGAACTGCTCGACCAGGCGCAAGCCGAGCACAGCAGCGCGAAGGCGCTCATTGCGCAGATCCAGCGCATGGACCCGTCCGACGCCCAGTTCGACGCCATCGTGATGCAGCTGCAAGAAGCCATCGATCACCACGTGCAGGAGGAAGAAGGGGAGCTGTTTCCCCGCGTGGAGGAAAGCGAGCTCGATCTGGAGGCGCTGGGCGAGCAAATCGCGCAGCGCATGGAAGAAGTGCTGGCCGAGCTGGAGGAGGCGGAATAGGGCGGACCAGGGCGGACCAGGGCCGCCCAGGCCGCCCAAGCCGAGTCGAACGCGGCGTTTTGCACCCATCCCCAGATGTCAAGGGCCCCAAGCCGTACGCGCCTGTAGGACGCAGACTGGTGCAGGTCTCGGACGATTGCTTTTCATGCGCGATCGCCATGCCGCAGCCCGGCTGGACGGCTTAGTCTTCAAGCATGCAGCGCTCCAATGATTCCCGCACCCGCAGCCTGAGTGAGCCAGCGCACGAAAGCGTCGCACGCGCCGCCCACAGACTGGGGGGGCGCGCGATGGACGCTGAGGACAGTGATGGCGATCTGGCCGAATACCGCGGTCTCCAGTTCAGGGTCGAAGCGCGCCCGAACGGCGAGGTCTGGACAGGGCACTACCGTGTGCTGGATACGAGCCAGGAGCAGGTCCGCCAGGCCGCAGAAGCAGGCCGTCACCAGTGGAGGTCGATGGACCCTTTCTGGGGCACTTCCAACGAAGCGCGGCGCAACGCCACCCAGGCCGCGCACGCTGCCATCGACGCGCTCCGTCGATGAGGCACGGGCGGTGCCACTGAAAGATACGCAAGTCGCTGCCCGGCCACGGCTTATCCGTACCCTGCAGGGCCGGGGCCGCACCGACGGCGAACACGCGCCCAGACAGAAACCGGGACGCCAGAATTGTGGCGACGGCGCCGTGGGCGGTGGGAGTGTTACAACACAGTGCTGGTCGTGACGGGACCTGCTCCGCGCCGGAGCAGTTCAGCGTCGCCCGACGGAATACCCGGCCCCTCAACCATCACATGCAGGTCCACAGTTGCTGTCAACCAGGCAGCACCCGCCCGCAGCAGGCGAAGGAGCCTTACGAATGCCCCATGCGTTGGTCGTTGACGACGATATCGACTCCGCGGCGTCGCTGCGCGCGCTGATTGCCGGCGAGCGCTTCACGGTGGCCGTGGCCCACAACTTGCGCGACGCGCGGCGCCAGATCTCGCTGCAACAGCCCGACATCCTGCTGCTGGACCTGTGGCTGCCCGACGGCAACGGCATGGACCTGCTGGCTGACCCCCAGTTGGTGGCCAATTCCGAAGTCGTGCTGTGCACGGGGCACGCCAGCATGGACAGTTCGATCCAGGCGCTGCGCCTGGGTGCTGCCGACTACCTCGTCAAGCCGGTCAACATCAAGCAGCTTCAGGGCGTGCTGTCGCGCATCACCAAGCCGGCAGTGCTGAAGGCCGAAGTCGAGGACCTGGCGGCCAACCTGGCGCAGAGCGGCCACTTCGGCCTGCTGTGGGGCAAGAGCGGCGCCATGCAGCGCATCTATGAGCAGATCTCGCGGGTCGCAGGCACCAGCGTCACCGTGCTGATCACCGGCGAGAGCGGCACCGGCAAGGAACTGGTCGCGCAAAGCGTTCACGACCTGAGCCGGCGCCGCAAGCGGCCTTTCCTGGCCGTCAATTGCGGCGCCATTTCACCGAACCTGATCGAGAGCGAAATCTTCGGCCACGAGAAGGGCAGCTTCACCGGCGCCGAGCGTCAGCACCAGGGCTTCTTCGAACGCGCCAGCGGCGGCACGCTGTTTCTGGACGAGATCACCGAGATGCCGCTGGACCTGCAAGTCAAGCTGCTGCGGGTGCTGGAAACGGGCCGCTTCATGCGCGTGGGCAGCACCGTCAGCCAGGAAGTCGATGTGCGCATCATCGCCGCCACCAACCGGCTGCCGCACCAGGCGGTGGCTGCGGGCAGGCTGCGCGAAGACCTGCTGTACCGGCTGAACGTGTTTCCCATCGAGCTGCCGCCGCTGCGCGAGCGCCTGTCCGATGTCGGCCTGCTGGCCGAGCATTTCCTCTCCGGTATCGGCAAGCAGGAAGGGCAGTTGCGCCGCTTCACGCCAGCCGCGCTGGTGCAACTGGCCACCTACCATTGGCCGGGCAATGTGCGCGAGTTGCGCAATGCCGTGCAGCGCGCGTATGTCATGGCGCAGGGCGATCTCATCGACCACAGCTGGCTGCCGCGCGGCGACGACGCCGGCGCCGTGCGCGCGGAAGCGGCGACGCTGCCCAGCGCAGCGGCAGCGGGAGCCGCCGCCGCGCCGCTGGCGGCGCCGGCCGCCGTGGCAGGGCTGGCGGCTGGTGAAGTGGAGAGCATCACGCTAACCATCGGCACGTCCCTGGCGCAGGCCGAGCGCGTGCTGATGCTCGCCACGCTGCGCCACTACAACCATCAAAA
>JBBQMM010000209.1:0-7725 GCA_038328935.1 Burkholderiales bacterium | reverse complement strand
GTGCCGGCCTGCTGCGCCAGCCGTTCCTGCAGGCGCGCAAAGATGCCCAGCACGCGCTGCAGGTTGCTGGCGCGGCGCGCACGGCCGCGCGTGAACGAGCCCAGCTCCAGGTTCTCCAGCACCGTCAGGTTGGGGAAGATCTTGCGCCCCTCGGGCACCTGGATCAGCCCGGCCTGCACCACCTGCCGGTAGTGCATGCGGGTGATGTCCTGGCCGTCGAACCGCACACGCCCCGCGCTGGCCGGCACCACCGCGCACACGGTGTTGTTCAGCGTCGTCTTGCCGGCGCCGTTGCTGCCCAGCAGCGCGACGATTTCCCCCGGCTGCACCTGCAGGCTCACGCCCCGCAATACTTCCACGCGGCCGTAGCCGCTGCGCAGGTCTTCGATGTGCAGCAGCGGCGCGCTCAACGTGCAACCTCCAAGCTGCGCACTTGGATGCTCGCCTTGGCGCGGCCCGGCGCGCTCATCGGGCGACCTCGGTGCTGCGCAGTGCGGTATTCGCCTCGGGGCGGCCAGGCGTTTGCCAAGCGTTAATCATGACCCCTGCCCAGGATGTCTTGCGCGCAGCCGCTCGGCCGTGCCGGGGCCCAGATAGGCCTCGATGACGGCCGGGTTGCGCGTCACTTCGGTGGGCGTGCCGGCTGCAATCAGCTGCCCTTGTGCCAGCACCCACACGTGCTGCGCCAGGTTCATCACCGCCTGCATCACGTGTTCGATCATCAGCACCGTGACGCCTTCACCATGGCCGGGGTCGGCGATGCTGCGCACGACCGGAATCATCTCTTCGATCTCCTGCGGGTTCAGCCCGGCCAGCACCTCGTCCAGCAGCAGCAGCTTCGGCTTCGTCGCCAGCGCGCGGGCCAGCTCCAGCCGCTTGCGGCCGGCCACCGTCAGCTCGCCGGCAGGCTTGTGCAGTTGCGGCTGCAGGCCCACGCGCTCGGCCACAGCTTCGGCCAGCGCCAGCGCGGTGGCGCGCCGGGCCTCATGCAAGTGCGCGCCGACGGCGATGTTTTCCAGCACCGTCTGTGCGGCAAAGGGCTGCACGATCTGGAAGGTGCGTGTCATGCCGGCGCGGGCGTTCAGGTGCGGTGCCTGGCCGGTGATATCGCGACCGTTGAAGTGCACCGTGCCGCTGTCGGGTTTCAGAAAGCCCGACATCAGCGCAAACAGTGTCGTCTTGCCGGCGCCGTTGGGGCCGATCAGTGCGCTCAGCGTGCCGGGCATCACCTGCAGGCTCACGTCTTGCACGGCGCGCAGGCCGCCGAAGGCGATGGCCACGCCGTTGACGCGCAGCAGCGGCTCAGCCATGGTCGCGGCCCTTGAAGATGTCGCGCACGCTCTGGCCCAACCCCGCCAGCCCGCGCGGCAGCAGCATCACGATCAGCACCAGCACGCAGCCGTAGATCACCATGTTCAAGCCCGGCAGGTTGCCGAACAGGTTGCGCGTGAGCTCGGCCAGCAGGTGCAGCACCACCGCGCCCAGCACCGGCCCCCACAGCGTGCCCATGCCGCCCACGATGGCGCCCACCAGGGCTTCCACCGACGTGGCAGGCCCGAACGCAATGCCCGGGTCGATGTACTGAAACACCTGCACGTAAAAGGCCCCACCCGCGCCCATGAAGGCGCCCGACAGCACGATGGCGCGCAGCTTCACCGCCCAGGGGTCCACGCCCACCGCGCGCGCGGCGTCTTCGTTGTCGCGCACCGCCTGCAGCTGCGCGCCCAGGCGTGAATGGCGCAGCCAGGCGGTGACGAGCAAGGCCGCCACCACCAGCGCCAGGGCCAGCGCGATGTAGCCCTTGCGCGAGCTGAACTGCAGGTTGGCCGCCGACTCGTTCAACGGCAGCATCAGGCCCACGCCGCCGCCGGTGAACGGTGCCGCCACGGCCAGCACGCGAAAGACCTCGGCGAAGGCCAGCGTCACCAGCGCGAAGTAGCTGCCCTTCAGTCCGTAGCGAAAGGTCAATGCGCCCACCGCTGCGGCCACTGCGCCAGCGGCCACCACGGCCAGCAGCAAGGCCAGCCAGGGGTTCACGCCCCCTTGCAGCTGCGCTATGGCTTGCACATAGGCGCCGGTGCCGAAAAACAGCGCGTGGCCGAACGAGAACTGCCCGCCGTAGCCGCCCAGGATGTTCCAGGCCTGCGACAACAGCGTCGCGTACAGCGCCATCATGATGAAGGTGAGCCAGACGCCGGAGTTCAGCGCCAGCGTGAGCGCAATCACCACCGCGGCAAAGGCGGCGATGCCGGCCACGTCGCGTGTCAGGCTGTGGGCCTTCAAGTGCGGGCTCCAGACAGGCGGGCTTTCACGTCCGGGCTCCAAAATGCCACGCTCTCACGTCCGGGCTCCAAAAAGCCCTTGGGGCCTGAACAGCAGCACACCGATGAAAAGCGCAAAGATGCCCAGCTGCCCCAGCGAATCACCCCACCAGAGCCCGCCCAGCGATTCGACCACCCCCACCAGCAGCCCGCCGGCCAGCGCGCCGGCAAAGCTTCCCATGCCGCCCAGCACCACGATGGTGAAGGCCACCAGCACGAAGCCGCCACCCACCTGCGGGTTGACGTAGTAGGCCGGCAGCAGGAAACATGCCGCCGCACCCAGGCAGGCCAGGCCGATGCCGAAGCTCATGGCATAGACATGGTCGACGTCGATGCCCATCAGCTTGGCGCCGTGCTTTTCCTTGGCCACGGCACGGATGGCGCGGCCCAGGTCGGTGCGTGTCACCACCAGCAGCAGCACGGCCGAAGCCACCAGTGCGCCGGCAAAGGCCACCAGTTTGGGCAGCGCGATGAAGGCCGGACCGATGGGCACGGTGGTCAGCGTGTAGGCGGTTTCAATGCTGCGCGTGTCGCTCTTGAACAGCATCAGCGCCCCGTTCTCCAGCACGATGGACAGGCCCAGCGTGACGAGCAGGATGTTCTCGTCCTTGCCGTGGCTGGCGCGGTTGATGATGCCGCGCTGCAATGCATAGCCCAGCACGAACATCGCCGGCACCATGATGGGCAGCGCCAGATAGGGGTCGATGCCGAGCTGCGTTTTCAGCACGTACACGCCGTACATCGCCACCATCAGCGCCGCACCGTGCGCGAAGTGGATGATGTGCAGCACGCCGTAGATCAGCGTCAGCCCGAGCGCGATGAGCGCATATACGGCGCCCGTGGTCAGGCCGTTCAGGACCGACGGGAACAGGATGTTGAAGTCGAACATGGGAGAACGTTGGCCCGTTGTATGGCTCCCTCTCCCTTTCAGGGAGAGGGCAGGGGTGAGGGTAAATGCCCGCCCAGCCAACGTCTTTCGCAAAGCCGACATTCACCCTCATCTCTACCCTCTCCCTGGCAGGGAGAGGGGGCAAGACCGATCAAGCCCGCAGCGGGAAGATGGGGTCCACTTCGCGATAGTCACGCGGCACGATGACGCGGATGTCGCCCTTCACCACCTGCGTCATCAGCGGCTGCGCGCCCTGGTTCTGGCCGTTGACAAACTTCGTCGGCCCGTAGGGCATGAAGTGGTCGCCAAAGCTGCTGCCCGCCAACGCGTCGGTGATGGCCGCGCGGTCGGCGCTCTTCGCGCGTTCGATGGCATCGGCCAGCAAGCGCACCGCGGTATAGGTGTTGAACACCTCGTAGGTGAAGAACAGGCCCTTGGCTTCGACGCGCTTGCGCAGTTCGGCCGCGCGCTTGTCCTTCGGGTTGAACCAGTGGTTGCAGTCGATGATGCCGTTGGCGGCGTCCGGGAATTCCTTCAGGAACTTGTAGCTCGAAGCCGCGCCGCCCAGCACCGAGTAGATGGCCTTCGGCGTTACCTTCTGCTGCTGCATGGTGCGCACCAGCAACGCGTACTCGTTGAAGTAGTTGGCGGGGATCACGATGTCGGGGTTCAACGCCTTCATGCGCAGCACGATGTTGTTGAAGTCGCGCGTCGGGTTGGCGTGCTTGATGACTTCTTTCACCTCGAAGCCGTAGCCCGGCAACTCGCGCTGCAGCAGGCCCGCGGTGCCGGTGCCGAACAGGCTTTCCTCGTGAATGATCATCACCGTCTTGGCGGGCTTGCCGGCCACCGTGTTCAGCACGTGCAGGTTGTTCACCGCAATCTGCGCGCAGGTGGTGTAGCCGGGGCCGAAGCGGAAGGTGTTCTTCAGCCCGCGCTGCACGATCTGGTCGGCCACGCCCACGTCCACCACGTGCGGCAGGTTGTACTTGGCGGCGGCCTGCGTGGTGGCCAGGCAGATGGCCGACGCAAAGGCGCCCACCACCGCCGAACAGCCGGCCTCGTTCATCTTCTCGATCTCGGCCGCGCCGGCTTGCGGCGTGCTTTGTGCGTCGCCCAGCAGCACTTCCAGCTTGGCACCGCCCAGGCTCTTGATGCCGGCCTTGTTGATGTCCTCGATGGCCATCATCGCGCCTTCACGGCACTGCTGGCCCGAGTAGGCCAGCGCACCCGTCACCGGGTGCAGGATGCCCACCTTCACCGGCTTGGGCTGCGCGCCGGCGATGACCGGAAAGGCCAGCGCGCTGGCCGCGACGGTGGACTGCTGGATGAAGGTACGGCGGTTGCTCATGAGGGCTCCTGGGGGTTGTGGTGCGGCGGAGAGGGTCGATCAGTGAAAGGGTGCGCTCAGCCCGGTGCTGAGCCACAGTTTGGCGTCGACTTCGCCGACGCGGGACAACTGCATTTCGTATTGGTAGCGGTCGGGCCGGTACAGGCCTTGCAGCCATTGCACCGGGCGGTCCTGGTCGTCGCGGATCAGGCGGTTCACGGCCAGCAGCGCCGAGCCCACGTTCACGCCCAGCAGCGGCGCCACCGTGGCGTCGGCCAGGCGGGCCGAGATCGACTGCGTGGCGCGGCCGATGCGCACGCCCGACTCTTCCAGCAGCACGAGGATGGGCTTGCGCGCCAGCTCACGCCGGCCAAAGCCACGCGCCAGCGCGGCCGGCACATGCGTGGTGATGTGCGACAAGGGCCCTTCGCGCGTGGAGCGCACGCGCACGGCCTTTTGCACCGGCGCGCCGACTTCGATGGCCAGTTGCTGGGCCACCGCATCGGTGGCTGAGACGATTTCGCAGGACACCACCTTCACGGCGGTGCGCAGACCCATCGTGACGATGTTTTCCAGCAGACCCGACAGCTGGGCGCGGGTGCCGTCGCGGCCCTGGCCCGGTGTGCTGCCGCCACGGTCTGCCGCAGTCGATGTCGGTGGCCGCGGCTGCAGCGCCACCGTGCCGCGCCCGGGCGCCCGGGCGATCAGGCCTTCGGTGGCCAGCCTTTCCAGCGCCTTGCGCACGGTGACCCGCGCCACGCCAAACTGTTCCATCAGGCGCATCTCAGCAGGAACGCCGCCGGCGTAACGGCCTTCGGCCAATTGCTCGCGCAGCACCAGATAGACCTGGTGGTACTTGGGCAGGAGCAGGGGCAGGGCGCTGGCCATCCGCTATCGTCGTGCGGTTCTATTGTCCTGTCAATAGGACAAACGGGCGGACGGGCAGGCGGGCGGCCTCGCAAGCAGGCGGACAAGCAAGCGGACAAGCAGGCGGACAAGCAGGCGAACAAGCAGGCGGACAAGCGGGCGGACAAGCAGACGCCGCGCGAATCGGCTTTGAACGGCAGCGTCAGCGCGCCACCAGCCCCGGCCCGCCCTGCTGCAGCCAGGCCTGCGCCGCCTCGAACACCGCATCACGCTGGCCTTGCAAAGCCTGCAGCGTCAGCGGCACCGGCTGGTCGGGCTGCACGCCCACGCCTTCGATGCGCTTGCCCGGGGCTGAGCCGATGCGCATGTCGAACAGACTCATCATCAACCGGCCGCCGCCGGGCAGCGGCTCGCCGCCGCTGCGCCCGCCCAGCAAGCAGCCGCAGCTGGTGCTGCCGAACACCCGTGCGCGTCCGCGGTCTTGCAGCACGGCAGCCAGCAACTCGGCGGCGCTGGCGCTGTTTTCGTCGATCAGCACGGCCATCGGCATCACCAGCGGCTGTGCCTGCAGCGTCACCTGCAGGCTGGGCGTGTTGTCCTGCGGGCCCGCAGCGCCGGGCGATGTCAGGCGCTGGTTGTTGCGGGTGATGACGGCACCGACTTCGCCGCCACTGCGCAGCAGCCAGCCCATCATCTCGACCGCCATCTTGAAAGAACCGCCGCCATTGCCTCGCAGGTCCAGCACCAGGCCTTGGGCTGACGACAGACGTTTCAGCGCCACGCTCATCTCTGGCATCAAAGGCTCCAGGAAGGCGGCAAAGCGCAGGTAGCCCAGGTTGGACGCCAGCAGATGGCTGCGCAGCAGCGACTGCGCGGGGCTTTGCGGGTCCTGCCGCAGCGTGACGCTGTAGCTGCTGCCGTCGGGCCGCTGCAGGCCCAGGGTCAGCGTGCTGCCCACCGGGCGCTGGTTGAGTTCGCGGCTGACGAGGTTGAAGTTGGAGCGCTCGGTCGAGCTGCCGCGCACCGCCGCCGCGGTGGTTTGCCACCAGGTGTCGGCCACCTGGCCGTCGATCTGCAGC
This sequence comes from Burkholderiales bacterium, assembly GCA_038328935.1. GTDB lineage: Bacteria > Pseudomonadota > Gammaproteobacteria > Burkholderiales > Burkholderiaceae_C > Rubrivivax. Next base: position 1,239 of record JBBQMM010000209.1, on the reverse strand, counting down.
AGCCGGTGGCCGGGCCGCACGCCCAGCAGCGCAGCCTGGCTGTTGCTGGCCAGCCCGCCCACCACCCAGTGCCCGCCCAGTTTCGCCAGGCCGAGGCCGAAGTTGCCGCGCTGTTGCAGAACGGCATTCACTTCCAGCGGGCTGCGCACGCTGGTGTGGGCGTCCTTCAGCTCACCCGCCATGCGGTTCAGCCCGCGCCAGAACTGGCCTTCGTCGACGCCGCCGCGAAGCAACTCGGCACGGTAACGCTCGCCGATGGCGTCCCAGTCCGCGCCGTTGTGTCGCGGGTCCACGTACTGCTGCTGGATGGTGGTCCAGACCTTTTCCAAGGCCGCTTTGCGCTCGTCGGTGTTCAGCGTGCGCTGCACGAAGGGCACGGCCGTGGCGGGCCGCGCGGCCGGGGCCGGTGCGGTGGCGCAGCCGGCCAGCAGCCACGCCGACAGCGCGGTTGTGAGCAGCCCGCAGCGGCTCGGCCCGAAACGACGCAGCACAGACGCCGCTGCTGGCCCACAACGGGCGCGCCCGGGCATTACGAGGCCAAGGGCTGCGTGAGGTCGTCGATGCGCTTCATCACCTCGGGCGTCAGCCGGTCCAGCATCGCCATCGCGCCCAGGTTGCTCTGCAGTTGCGACAACTTCGAAGCGCCCGTGATCACGGTGCTGACACGCGGGTTGTGCGCCACCCAGGCGATGGCCAGTTGCGCCACCGTGCCGTCCAGCTCGTCCGCCAGCGTCTGCAGCTGCACCACGGCCGCGTTCTTGCCCGGATGCAGCAGGCCGTCGCGCAGGAAGGCCATGTTCTCCATCGCGCCGCGGCTGTCGGCGGGCACGCCCTGGTTGTACTTGCCTGTGAGCAGCCCGCTGGCCAGCGGTCTCCAGGTCGTCAGGCCCAGGCCGGTGTCTTCATACAGCCGCGCGTACTCTTTCTCGACCTTGCGGCGGTGGAACAGGTGGTATTGCGGCTGCTCCATCAGCGGCTTGTGCAGGTGGTGGCGTTCTGCCAGTTCCCAGGCGGCGCGGATGTCGTCGGCCGGCCATTCGCTGGTACCCCAGTACAGCGCCTTGCCCTGGTCGATGATGTCGCTCATCGCGCGGGCCGTTTCTTCCACCGGCGTGTGCGGGTCGGGGCGGTGGCAGTAGATCAGATCGATGTGGTCCAGGCCGAAGCGCCGCAGCGAGCCGTCGATGGCCTGCATCAGGTACTTGCGGTTGAGCGTGTCCTTGCGGTTGACGGCTTCGC
>JBBQMM010000208.1:0-7756 GCA_038328935.1 Burkholderiales bacterium | reverse complement strand
GCGTCCAGCACGCCGGGGTAGTTCTGCGCCAGGTGGTACTGCGCAATGGCGCCGCCCGAGCCGCCGAGGCCCACGGTGTAGGTCGGCACGCCATAGCGCTTGATGAAGCGCTCCTTGGTCATCATCGCGGTCTCGGAGGCCAGCGTCAGGGTGTAGTGGGTGCCGGTGTTGTTGCCGCTGCTGTGCACGATGGCGTAGCCCTTGGCCAGGATGTCGAGGTTCATCGACCCGCCATGCACCGAGCCCTGGCTGTAGCCGACCGCCACGCCGCCCTGGAACCAGTACAGCAGCTTGCCGTTCCACAGCCGCGTGTCGGGCTGTGTCGTGTTTTCGCCGCGCGGCGCCAGCATCGCAATGCTGTACAGGAAGCGGTTGATGCTGCCGATCTCGCGCCGGATGACGAAGTCGACCGTGCGCCCATCGGGCAGTGTCACCGTGCCCATGTCAGCCGGGCGGCTGCCGTCTGCCGGCATGGGCCGCAAGGCGCCGGCGGTGTTGCGGTAGTGGTAGGCGACGAAACTGTCGATGGAGCAGTCGCGGCTGTAGCCGACCACCTGCCCGGCGGCATTGGTCACCTTGTAGCCGGGCGCAGCGGCGCTGTCGACGTTGGGCTGTCGCGCTACGGCACTTTGGACGGTGGTGCAGACGAAAGGTGACTGCTGTGGCCCGCTGAACATCGGGCCCGTAACGGGATAGTTGGTCAGCTCGACGGTCTGGCCGGCGCCAGTGGTGGCATGACGTGCTTCGAGCGTGTTCTTGCCGTTGCGCAGCCCACTGACCACGCCCTGCAGCTTGGAATCCTGCGCCGTAAGCGTGGTCGAAAGCTTGGCGCCATTGAGCCAGAGTTCGATATCGCTGTGCACTGCCGGGTCGGCCGTGACCTCGACGCGGGCATCGCCGCCCGAGACGAACTGCGGCTGGCTCGACAGCACCGTCAGTCCGACACTCGGGCTGTCAGTGCCGCCGCAGGCCACCAGCGCCAGCGCCGTGCCCGCCAGGCAAGCCGCCGCAGATGCATGCCGATGCCATTGCTTCATGTCTCGTCTCCTTTTGTACTTTTTTCGCCCGATGCGAGGGGCTAGATTAGCCGGTGCAGCGGATGCTCCTGGATCGGGTTTGCCCGAGTCCTTGATCGGGGGCTAACAAGTGAAGGTCAGTGCAGGGTGCACCACGTTGACCTGGTAGCGCTGCGACTGCGAACGAAGCTCTGCAGCGCGTGACGGCGGGGCGGCAGCAAGCCGCCTAAGCCCCGGTCGCCGGTCTCCGGTCGTTGGTCGCTGGTCGCTGGTCGCCGGTGGGCAACCATTTTCGCGGCTGGGCCAGATGCGCCTGGGCCGGAGCACAGCGCCGTGCTCCGGCCCCGCGGGCGATGCCTACTTGCTGGCGACGACAGCGATTTCGATCTTCACATCGCGCGGCAAGCGTGCCACCTCCACCGTGGCGCGGCTGGGCGGGTTGGTCTTGAAGAATTCGCCGTAGACCGCGTTCATCCTGGCGAACTCATTCAGGTCTTTCAAGAAGACGTTGGACATCACCACGTTGCTGTGGTCCATGCCCTGCGCTTTCAGCACCTCGCCGATGTATTCCAGCACCAGCCGGGTCTGCTCTTCAATGGTGCTGCCCTGCACCGCATTGCCCGCCTTGTTCAGCGGTATCACCCCCGACAGGTAGTAGGTGCTGCCCACTTGCACCATCTGCGAATAGGGGCCTATGGCCGGATAGATGTTGTTGGTGGTGTGGATGGTCTTGCCACCGGGGGCGGCGCAGCCTAGCAGCGCCGCAGCGGCCAGTGCGATACAGCCGGCCTTCGTGAAACGTTCAAACCGCATGGGTACTCCTCTTTCGGGTTGGATTGAATAGGGCAGCGCGGCCACGGCCACCCGCTGCCCAGGTGCAAAGCGCTGTGCCGCTACACAGCCGGTTCAGGGCTTGGGCACGGTCAGCAGCAGCTTGGCAACCAGATTGTCCACGTCTGCTGCGTTATGGAACAAGTGGGTGGATATGCGCAAAGGGTGTGACTGGTTCGTGGCAGCAGCGTTGTTGGCCGGGTCGCCCCGCAAGGTGTGCGGTACCGCCGTATTGCGCACCACCACGTTTTGCGCGGTGCGCAACGCGGTCACGGCATTGCCGGACGCGGTGGTTTGTGCCGCGGCCTCGGCCACGCTGAGCACGCCGTTGTAGTCATAGCCCGCGCTGAAGGGGTTGAACGAAGTCAGCGCAACGCGCGCGTGGTTGGGCGTGTTGGCGTCGTACACCGTGGCCATGGAACTCTGCCCCCAGATGGCGGCGAGGCGGCTGCGCAGGTACTGCGACAGCGCCACGATGTAGTTCTCGATGTTCTGCCGGCCCCAGGTGTCCCACATCTGGCAGCACTCTTGCAGCGCGCGCAGGGCCGGATACGAAGGATTGCCGATGCTCATCATCGTGGCCGCCACGTTGTCGGCCGGGTCGCGCACACCGCCCTGCAAGGTGGCGCCCGGGTTCATTGAATAACCGCCCGAAATCGTAGGCCAGAAGACCGGCAAGGCGGTGGTGTTGGTGTAGCCGGGCAAGGTCAGCACGCGCGCCACGCCGCCCACGGTGACATTCCTGGTGTAGCTGGTGCCGGCCGCTGGTGCGGTGTTGTTGCGCACGTACAGGATGCCGGTCTGCCCCGGTCCACACTGCCACTTGTGGCCGGCGCCGGCCTAGAAGTCGCAGCCCATGTCGTGGAAGTTCAGGTTCAGCATGCCAGGGCCGTGGGCGCCGTCGATGATCGAAATCAAGCCCTGTGACGCAGCCCATTGGCACAGCATCTTTTCGTTCAAGCGCACGCCGGTCAAGAACGGTGGCGACGAGAAACAGACGGCCTTGGTGTTGTTCGTCACCAGAGCCTGGAACCGCGCCAGCACTGCGGCGTCGCTATAGGCGTCGTTGGTGGGAAGATTCACGCGCTTGAGCACCACGCCGCGGCGGTCGGCGGTGATGCCCATGGGTGAGTTGCCACCCGGGTGTTCCATGTTGGTGGTGATGATCTCGTCGCCAGGGTTGAAGTTCAGCCCGTTCAGAATTTTGCACATGCCGTCGGTCGTGTTGAAAGACATCACGATCTCGAACGGGTCGGCGCCAAATCCGGTGGCGATGATGTTGCGCATGTCCGCCGTGGAAAAAGACTGCCTCGGGTCGCGTGCCACCAGCGCGTTGTTGGCAGCCAGGTTTTTCAGCACCGCAATGGGCGTTGAGCCGGTGGTGCCGATATTCATGAAGGTGCTGCTGGGGTCCAACGGAAATGCAGCCGCATACGGGCCGCCATAGGCCAGCACTGGCGAGCTGTACAGCGCAGCGCCGATGCCGCTGGCAGCGGTGGCGCCCACGCCCATGGCCTTGAAGAAATTGCGCCGCCCTTCGTACAGTTGCTCCTGGGCTTGCAGGGCTTGTTCTCTGGCTCTGGATTCGCTGAAATTTGTCGACATGATGGCTTCGTCCTGTGGTGTATTCGCTGGCGCATGACGTTGCAGTAGCGGGTGCGGCTGGCGCCGCCGTTGCAAGGGCAATCTGCGGGTTGACTGGCTGCGCCGGCAACACCAGTCCTGTTCCCGCAATTCGCCTTGAGGGGACCGAACAATCAAGTTCAAGCCCGGTTGCCCGGGGGCGTGCCCTGGCGGGGCGCCAATTGGGGCGCTAACCGGGGGCTCTAACAGGGCTTTAACGGGCCTCTAGCGCCGGTAGCGCCGGTAGCGCCGTGCAGGGCTGCGGGTCTGAGCGCCGGCGACGGGTGACTGCCAACAAGCCCAGTGCCAGGCCCACGATGACCGCGGAGCCGGGTTCAGAAACCAGACCCGGCCCGTTGAGCGTCAGCTGATAGTCCCAGCCGGTGCTGCCCCCAGCACCACCGCCGGCCACAAAGGTGTCGAAGATGAAGTCGCCGTCGCTGTCGTAGCACGCCGTCACACCCGGCACACAGGCCAGCAGACCGGGGTTGTAGCCCGACAGCCCTACCGCGTACCAGCCAATGGCCAGGTCGTCGACCAGGTAGTCGATGGCCGACATGAAACCATTTCCAGCGCTGTCGTCGTTTGATGCCACCAGATTGCCCAGCGGATCAAACAGACCCAGGATGGAATCTGCCGCCGCGTCGGCGCTGGTGGCCTTGATGCTGAGCAGCCCGCCCTTGCGCACAAACACCGCGTAGAAGTCGTCGCTGGGGTTGTTGAAGGTGCGCGAGCCATCGATGACCACCGCGGGGTCGGTGTGCATGATGACCTGTGCCGCGGCCAGGCTGTCGTTGGGTTCAAGCTCCACGAACATGGCGTGGGTGGTTGCCGCGAACGCGAGCCCACAAGCCAGTGTGCCCAGGGTTCTGAAGGGGGAAGTGATCGTCATCGTGTGTTCTCCGTCAGTGGCTGCTGAGACAGGCCGCCGCGCGCCGTTTTCGCTGCAGCAACCCCGCACCAGATGGGCATCTGGCAGGCCTGTGTTTCAGGTGTAACGCAGTATTTGCCGAAAGCCCCGAATCAGGGGGGCGGACTTACCTGCCCCCTAATATTAGGGATGGCCAACAGCTGAGACGATGGCAGATGACTGCGCCGAGGCCGACAGATGAGTGGGGTGAGGGTGAGCGGACAACTTGGCCACGTGAACTGCGGGCAACTCCGTTAGCGCCGTGGGGGTGGAACGTGGGCACCCTGCAAGCACGTTGTGCCGCGATCAAACACGCCGGCCAGTGCTGACTTTTGCAATGGCAATCGCAATGGCACTCGCAATCTCACTCGCAATCGCTTTCGCACTCATCCTCGTCCTCGAACTCAAGTTCGCATTTGAACTCGCATTCGCACTTGCGCCAAGCCGGCCAACGGCCCGAAGGCCGCCGCTCTTTCCATCAGGAACGGGGCCGCAGCGAAACCTTGGCGAGCATGTCTGCGCGGTCGATCGCCCGCACCAGCGCACCACGGCGTTCGCTGCCCGGCGCGGTCTGTGCCAGCAGACGCCGCCACAGCACCGCGGCCTGTGCATGGTCGCCGCGTTCCCAGGCCGCGCTGCCCAGCAGGTCCAGCGCCTGCGGGTGCCTGGCGTCCAGCGTCAGCGCCCGTTCGAGGCTTTGCTCGGGTTCACCGGCCAGGCGGCCACCCTGGGCCAGGGCACGCGCCTCGGCGAACTCGACCCAGACAGCCGGGTCGCGCGCCACGCGGGGCGCCACGCGGGTGGCCGTCGCATAACCCTGCGCGGCCATCTCGAAGCGGCCCGCCTGGGCGTCCAGCCGGGCCTTGAAGACCAGCGCACGGCCGTCCCGCGGCTGGTGCTTCAGATGACGTTCGAGTTCGCCGTAGGCTGCCGGCCCGCTTGCCGCACCGCCCGCCGCAGGCTGCGATGCACCGTCCGCGACGGACGCCGCCTCGGGCCGGGCGTCGAACCCGGCGCGGGCCGGCCCTCCGCCCGCCGACCACAGCCACAAGGCGCCGACGCCCACCGCCACGGTGGCCGCCAACACCTTGGCCAGCCGTGCCAGCGGCAATGCATCGAAGCGGCCGAACACAGGACCTCGCCTCCCGTTACTTGGGCGCCGCGGGTGCCGCGGGTGCCGATGGTGTCGCCGGTGCCCCCGTGGCCACCGGTGCCACCAAGGCGGCCTGCGCCACCGGGCGCCGCCTGGCCATCGCGTCGTCCAGCAGCTTGATGCCGGCCTGCGAGATGCCCATGCCCTTGTTGATCGAGGCTTCGAACTGCTGCGGGTTGTGGAAGTGCGCGCCGTTGGCGGCCGACCACCACTCGTAGTGCACATGCGCTTCGGAGTGCAACACACGCGCCTCGTTCAGCACGGCTGCGTCGACGCCCATGTTCTGCGCCGTTTCGAACTTGTCGATCAGGCGCGTCAGCCAGAACTCGGACTTGCGCATCTTGCCCACCCACTTGTTCTTCAGCGAGTCGATGCTGTAAACGGCCTGCTTCTCGGTCCAGTCCTTGTGGCAGGTCAGGCAGGTTTCCTTAACGTAATGCTTGGGCGATGTCTGCCAGTGCGAGGTGTAGACCTTGCCGGTCTTGGCGTCCTTCACCTTGGGCATGTGGCAGTGGTGGCACTCCACGCCCTGCTTCTGGTGCGTGCTGTTGTAGAAGATCTCGGCATCGGGGTGCTGGCCCTTCCACAGCGTGGCCCCGGTGATGCCGTGCTTGAAGTCGCCAAACCTCAGGTCTTTGTAATGCTGGCTGATGTCGTTCACGGCCTTCAGCGGGACGTGGTTGGTGCGTTGGTCGGCCATCGTCACTGGTGCGCCGGTAACCGGGTCGGTGCCGGGGTTGCAGTTGTATTCCACGTGGCACTGGGCGCACTGCAGCTTGCTGTCGTAGCGGCTGAGCATGGCGATCTTGCGCGTGAAGCCGCGCTCACCCAGTTCCTTGACTTCGATCTTCGCGCCCAACGGGTCCTTGTGCCACAGCGTGTCGGCCTGCGGGCGCGTCAGCGCCTGGATCAGGCCGTCGCGGATGACGCGCGGCTTGACACTGTGCGGGTCGTGGCAGAAGTTGCAGTTCAGCGAGTGGTTGGTGTCCTTCACGAATTCATTGACCTTGGACAGCCGGCTCCACTTGGCCTGGGGGTGCGGGTCACCCATGTAGGCCCAGTCCAGGATGTGGTCTGACGATTTGCAGGACATGCACACCGGGTTGGCCGCGGCGGCGGTGCCGGGCTTGAAGGCCTTGTGCGGTTCACCCGGAAACTCGTCGATGAGCACGTCCCAGATCCTGAAGTTGCCACCCATGCGGGCCAAGCCGGCCTTGCCTTCCTTGTTCTGGAAGCGGCCCCCGAAGGCGCGGTCCACCACCACCTGGTCATAGAGCGCGAAGGCGTGTGAACGCGGATCGTTGTGTTCACGCGTGAAGCCGTGCGGCGTCAGGATCTTGTCCATCGCGGTAAAGGTGGCGACAGACTTTTCCTTGTGCGCCGTCTTTTCGATGTTCATCTTGTACATGGTGTTGAACTGGTTCGTGTGGCAGGTGCCGCAGTTCGCCGGGTCCATGTTGGTGGTGGGGCGGCCCTTGCCCTTGGGCCGGTGCGTGTCGAGGCCACCGTGGCAGCTGTCGCAGCCCACGGCCTTGTGGCTGCTGGTCTGGTGGAAGCTCTTGACCTCCTCGTGGCAGTCATAGCAGTCGCCGGCGTCGAACACCTTGCCCTTGGGCAACTGGGCCTTGAGGGTGGTCGGCGGCCGCTCCACCACCTTGACCTGAGCCTGGGCCGGGGCGGCGCTGAGCAGCAGGCCGAACAACGCCACCGAGGCGAGCAGGCCCAGGGCCCCGCACCAGATTTTTCCATTCGATCGATGCATGAGCGCTTCCTCCAAAAGCGGCGCAGCCCGGTCAGAACTGACCGCATGCACCGTTTGCGTGCGCATGGTGCACGACGCCCCAATTTGAAACAAGCAGAGGCTGGACAGAACTTGATGCCGATCAACTCCGACGCGAGTGAAGCACCGCCCAGGCGACGAACCGCGACTGCGGACGGGCCGCTGTGGCATGGTTCGGCAGGCGCAAGTTGCGGCGCGCGCGCAGCGCGAGGGACAGACGATGCCTGGAACCGTTTTTCGATCATCCATCGCCGGCTTGGTGGCGGTCTTCATTGCGGCCGCCCATGCCCTCCTTGCGGCCGTCCTTGCGGCCGTCCTTGCGGCCATCTCCGCGCTGCCCGCGCTGGCGCAAACCGCAGCCCCGTCGTCATCGGGCTCAGCGCCGCAGGCCGTGCTGGCGCTGGCGGCGGACAAGGCACGCGGCCGCGTCGCCTTCGACGACT
>JBBQMM010000207.1:0-7760 GCA_038328935.1 Burkholderiales bacterium | reverse complement strand
CCTTCCAGGGAGAGGGTTGGGGGCGAGGCGGGGGTTTCGAGCCGCATGCGGCGAGCCCGCTAAGCGATGCCGGCTTGCAGGCCGGCATGCGCACTGCAAGTGAGGGTGCAATGCCGGCAAATCAACGACTTGGAAGTTTTGCTTCTCATGAGCATCCCAGGCCCCTGTCGGCGCCCGGCGTTCGCGAAGTAAAACAAGTTCTGGTTATGAAGTTGTCCTTCGATATTTTGTTTACTTGAGAGAGACTGAGGCAGCCCCCCTTCACATCGCCTGCACCACTGGCCGTGGCAGACCGCGGCCGGGGGCAGTCGCGGGTGTCGGCCAAAGCCGATGCAATGTCGGCCCGAGACCGCTGCAGGCGTCGTGCCGCAACCGCGGCGGTGTCGCCTGGTCAGGCAGCAGCGCGCGCGCCGTCGCAACGTCTTTTGCAGCCGCTGCGCGCGTCGCACCGCCGCAGTTGTGTGCAGAATGCCTCATTAACCCAACGAGGCTCTGCCGATGAACGCCCCCCTGCCCCTGCCCGCGCTGGACGACATCCGCGTGCACGAAGCCGAGATGGTGGCCATCCGCCACCAGATCCACAGCAACCCCGAGATGGCGTATGAGGAGTTCGCCACCGCCGATCTGGTGGCCGAACGGCTGACACGCTGGGGCTTCGAGGTGCACCGCGGACTGGGCGGCACCGGCGTGGTGGGCACATTGCGCGCCGGCACCAGCACGCGGCGCATCGGCCTGCGCGCCGACATGGACGCGCTGCCGATCGCCGAGACCAGCGGAAAACCCTGGGCCAGCAAGGTGTTCGGAAAGATGCACGCCTGCGGCCACGACGGCCACACCGCGATGCTGCTGGCGGCGGCCCGCCACCTGGCCGCCACGCGCAACTTCGACGGCATCCTGCACCTGGTGTTCCAGCCCGCCGAAGAAGGCCTGGCCGGCGCGCGCAAGATGCTGGAAGACGGCTTTCTGGAACTGTTTCCTTGCGACGCCATGTTCGGCATGCACAACATGCCGGGCCTGCCCGAAGGCATGTTCCAGGCCGTGCCGGGCTTTGCAATGTCCAGCGGCGACACCTGCATCATCACCGTGCGCGGCACCGGCGGCCATGGCGCGATTCCGCAGACCGCGGTCGACCCCATCGTGGCGGGCGCCAGCATCGTGATGGCGCTGCAGACCATCGTGGCGCGCAACGTGCCGCCGCTGCACACCGGCATCATCACCGTGGGTGCGTTCCTGGCCGGTGATGCGCCCAACGTGATACCCGGCAGCGCCGAATTGCGGCTCACCGTGCGCGCCATGCAACCCACGGTGCGCGACCTGCTGGAAAAGCGCATCACCGAAGTCGCGCAGGCGCAGGCCGCCAGCTTCGGCGCCAGTGCCGAGGTGAAATACATCCGCCGCTACCCGGTGCTGAACAACACCCCCGAGCACACCGAGTTCTGCAAGAAGGTGGTGCGTGACTGGCTGGGCGAAGCGGGCCTGGTGGCCCACCCCGAAGCCGTCACCGCCAGCGAAGACTTCGCCTTCTTCCTGGAAAAGGTGCCCGGCTGCTACGTCAACATCGGCAACGGCGTGGGCAGCGAGGGCGGTTGCATGGTGCACAACGCCGGCTATGACTTCAACGACCGCGTGCTCAGCACCGGCGCCACCTACTGGGTGAAGTTGGCTCAGGCTTATTTGAACAAGGCCTGAGCGTGTCCCTCACGTGAGGCCAAGGCGCGGCGGTGTCGCCGGCCACCAATGGGCATGAGTAAAGCAACCGGTTCGTCCGGACTATTTGTTGGCGGTTTGCGGTGGTCCTGTGCCTCCGAGACGAGTTGCCCACCGCGTCGGTCGGTCGGTTCGTGGCAACCTCCGACCGCCCGACACCGTGGACAACTCTGCACCGCAGACGGCGACGCACCCGCGTGGGAGCGCCAAGAAACTTGACGCCGCGCACGGGCCCCTGTCATTGCGTCAGTCGGATAGATCCGCTGCCGCTGATTCGCACAGGAAACGATTCAGCTTTCGACAGGTAGTATCCAGCGAGCCCTGTTCCGATTCGGTGATGCGCGGCCACATCAGCGGTCCACCATCGCCTCGGGTGAGTTGTCGCAGGGCGTCCTTAACGTGCTTCTTGGCGAGCTCGCCGTCGTCGTATCGGCAGCGAATCAGCTCGCCGCCGAGCGCCCAGAGGAGGTTGTCGCGATGCCGGCGGAAGCTTACATTGGCCAGACCCTGGTCCAGCAGATAAAACAGGAACGGCATGAGCGCCTGAACGCTGCCCGCAGGCATTGAACATCCTCGACCGCTTCCACATGGTGGCCAAACTGAACAAGGCGCTGGACGAGCTCATTGTCGTTAACCACGCTGGCGAGGCTCGACGCATGGCGTCCGATAGCCGTACGCCTTTCTCAGTGTGACTTTGGCTTTGTTGTTCAGACCCTCGATGACGCCGCTGGAGAACTGCTTTTTGCCCTGAAGTAGTTGAGCAGCAACTCCCGGTGCGCGCGCACGGTGCGGGCAAACTTCTTCACCGGATCGATGTGCGAGCGCATCGCCCCTATCGAGCGGACTTTCCAAAGGCCGCCTCGCGCCCTCTTTAGACGCGCAGGAACGCGCGGCGGTCACGGTCCTCGGCCATGCAGCAGCCCAGGCAGACGAAGCCGGCGTGTTTGCCGGAGCAGTTGTTGTTGAGTGCGGTGGGCTCCTGGCCCGCTGCCGCCAGCGCCTTGATGCTGCCGTCGTGATACGGCCAGTGCGTCCCGCATTCCAGGGCCGATGTGCTCACCCCCGCCTTGGCCAGTATGGCCGTGGCGGTGGCCACATGGCGCGGTTCGCCGCCGTGGCTGGCGCGGGCCACGGCCAGTTCTTCGTCGCTCAACTGCCAGCGCTCGGACGCGCCGCTGGCCACCAGCGGCAGCGCCTGCAGCACCCTGCAGGCGCTGCACCACCGTGAATTTTCCTGCCGCGAGTTGATGCCGGCCACGCTGGACCGCATCGCGGCCGTCATGAACATCTCAATCATTGAGGACAGGAACAGGCGAGGCACTTCGACCTCGTTCCTTCAGCCGCTCAATCTCTGTCTCCGGGGTACGTGCCCTCGGATGCCCCCGCAAAGACTCTGCGGGCGCAGTCACATACGATGATCGTATATTCCCCAAGTCCGCCGCGAGTTTGATTCTGGCGGGGAAGCCAGCCCTTGATGAGGTGCCCATGTCCAAGCGCAAGACAGATGTGATCGAGAACTTTGGCGAGCGGCTGATGCAACTGCGCAAGGCCGCCGGCTACACCCAGGTCGAGTTTGCCGCCGAAGTGGGCATCACGCAACGCATGGTGGCCTACTACGAAGCGCCGAACGCGCAGCCGCCGGCGCATCTGCTGCCGCAGATGGCGCAAGTTCTGGGTGTGGGCTCCGATGTGCTGCTGGGCATGGCGCACCGAGGCAAGATCAGGCGCCTGGCCACCAACAGCCTGGAGCGCAGGCTGCTGGCCATCGAGAAATTGGACCCCAAGGTCAAGCGGCAGATCGCCCATCTGCTGGACAGCTTTATTGAGCGCGAGAAGCTCAAGCAGCGCGTGTCTGCTCACCACAGCGCGCAGGGAGCCTGACGATGACGACGATTCAGATCGAGTTGCCTGAAGCCACCGCGCAAGCCGCGCGCGCTGCCGGGCTGCTGACGCCGCAGGCGCTGGAGCGCATGCTCAATGACGCGCTCAAGCGCAAGGAGGCGGCCGACTCGCTGCTGTTGATCGCCGACCGCGTGGCAGCAGCAGGGATCGAGCCGATGTCGATGGAAGAGATCAACGCCGAAGTCAAGGCCGCACGCGCGGAGCGCCGTCAGCGTGCGGGCGGTCATTGACACCAACGTGCTGCTCGCCGGCCTGCTGTGGCGCGGACCATCGCATGCGCTGCTGGAGCATGTACGCGCCGACACCGTCTCGCTGATCAGCAGCCCAGCGCTGCTGGCTGAACTCGCCGACGTGATCGGGCGTGCGAAGTTCGATGCCATCCTTACCCAGACCAACACCTCGCGCGAGCGCTCGCTGGCTGAGGTGCGACGCCTGGCCGAGGTGATCGAGCCGCCACCGTTGCCGCAGCCCGTGTGCCGCGATGCCGATGACGACCAGGTGCTCGCGTTGGCCATCTCCGCCAAGGTCGAACTCATCGTGTCGGGAGATAACGATCTGCTCTCGCTCGGCAGTTTCGAGGGTATTCCCATCATCACGCCGGCCCAGGCGGTCAGCCTGATCGAAGCAAGAGGCAAGACCTGACCCTCGTGGCCCCCCGACCCTCGTGGCCCCCCTCAACGCCGGCTATGACTTCAACGACCGCGTGCTCAGCACCGGCGCCACCTACTGGGTGAAGTTGGCTCAGGCTTATTTGAACAAGGCCTGAGCGCGTCCCTCACGTGAGGCCAAGGCGCGGCGGGGTCGCCGCCCACCAAGGTGCATGAGTAAAGCAACCAAGTGACCTTTGCGGGTGGCGCTGAAGCACGGTTGCACCGGCGCTTTGCGCTCGCCCAGGGCCGCGCTGTGATCGCCGGTGAGCTCAGCGCCTGTGCAGCGCCATGCGGGCAGTCAGCATCGTCACCACATCCAGCACCGGCAAGCCGGTGGCGCGCCGCAACGCCGCCGCATAGGGCGGCAGGTTGGTGCACTCAAGCACCAGCGTGTCGACTTCGGGGTGGCGCGTGCACAGGCGCGCCGCAGCCGCCAGCACCTGTGCACAGGCATCGGCTTCGTCCAGCTGCGGCAGGTCTTGCATCAACGTGCGGTGCAGTGGCGAACCGGGCGTGATGCCTTCAACCGGCGTGTGCGGGTCTGCGCCCACGGCCAGGAAGTGCGCCGGCGTCAGCGACGCCGCCTCGATGGTGATCACGCCGCAGCGGCGGCCGGGCCGCTCAGTCAGCTGCAGCAGGCTGGAGCTCCACACCGGCACCGGCGACAGCGCAGCCTGCAGCTCGCGCTGCCACAGCGCCAGGAAACCGCAACTGGTGGCAATGGCGGTGCAGCCCTCGGCCACCAACTGGTGCGCGCAGTCGATGAAGGGCTGCACCGACGACCCATCACGCCCACGCACCACGCGCTCTGGCGTGGCGCCGGCGACCACCCGTCGCAACACGGGGAAGCTGAAGGTTTGCGCATGCCCGATGTCACTCCGCGGGCGCGGAAAGCGCGTCTGCAGCATCAGCACACCCAGCATGCAGCGCCCCTGGCTGTTGGTGGAAGCCCCGGGCTGAAGCACCCTTGGCACGGCCTATGCTAGCCAGCTTGTTCGTATCACCCGCCAGGAGTACCCATGTCGACTTTTCGCCCTCTGTTCAAGAGCACCCTCAGCGCCACCGCGGCGCTGGCCCTCACCATGGCCGCAGCCACGGCCCAGGCCCAGACCAAGTGGGACCTGCCAGCCGCCTACGCCGCCACCAACTTCCACAGCGTGAACCTGGCGGAATTTGCCGCCGACGTGGACAAGGCCACCGGTGGCAAATTGAAGATCACGGTGCACCCCAATGCGTCGCTGTTCAAGGCACCCGAGATCAAGCGCGCCGTGCAAGGCGGCCAGGCGCAGATCGGCGAGGTGTTGATCAGCAACTTCACCAATGAATGGCCTCTTTTCGGTGCCGATGCGCTGCCCTTTTTGGCCGACAGCTGGGACGAGTCGGCGAAGCTGTGGAAGGTGCAGAAGCCGTTTTTCGAGAAGAAACTGGCCGAGCAGGGGATGATGGCGCTCTTCGCCGTGCCCTGGCCGCCGCAGGGCATCTACAGCAAGAAGCCGCTGAACAGCGCCGCCGACCTGAAGGGCGTGAAGTGGCGCGCCTACAACCCGGCCACCAGCCGCATCGCTGAACTGGTGGGCGCGCAGCCCGTCACCATCCAGGCGGCAGAGGTCAGCCAGGCCTTTGCCACCGGCGTCGCCGAAAGCATGATCAGCAGTGGCAGCACCGGTTGGGACGCCAAGCTGCACGAGCACGTGAAGTACTGGTACGACACCCAGGCCTGGCTGCCGAAGAACGTGATTTTGGTGAACGTGGCCGCCTTCAAGGCGCTGGACAAACCCACGCAAGACGCACTGCTGAAGGCTGGCGCGGATGCCGAAGCCCGGGGCCTGGCCTCGGCAAAGAGGGCCAACGGCGAAACACTGGACAAGCTGAAGGGCGGCGGCATGAACATCCTGCCGCCCAGCCCGCAACTGAAGGCCGACATGGCCAAAGTGGGCGAGACGCTGCTCAAGGAATGGCTGGACAAGGCCGGACCCGAAGGCAAAGCCTTGATCGACGCTTACCGCAAGTAAACGACATGCGGGTCCGTTGATGCGCCGTGCGCTGAACGCGCTGTATGACGGGGCCGCCTGGGTGGCGGCCGTTTGCATGGTCGGGCTGCTGGTGATGGTGCTGCTGTCCATCTTCAGCCGGCTGCTGCATTTCCACGTGCCCGGCACCGATGCCTACGCCGGCTATCTGATGGCGGGCGCTGGCTTTCTGGCGCTGGCGCACACGCTCAAGCGCGGCGAACACATCCGCGTCACGCTGCTGCTGTCGTCACTGAAAGGCGCCGCACGGCGCGGCATGGAAATCTGGGCGCTGGCAGCGGCGGTCGCGCTGGCCGGACTGAGTGCTTTCTACAGCTGCCGGCTGGTCTGGCAATCACGCCAGTTCAACGACATTTCCACCGGCAACGACGCCACCCCGCTGTGGCTACCGCAGATGGGCATGGCAATCGGTACGGTCATCCTGTGCATCGCGCTCATCGACGAGCTGGTGCTGGAGCTTCGCGGCCGCCGCCTGACCGCCGACCTCGCGGCAAGAACCGAATGAGCACGGCACGATGAGCGATATCAGCATAACCCTGCTGTTGGTGGCCACACTGTTTGTCATCCTGGGCAGCGGCGTCTGGATCGGTCTGACGCTGTCAGGCGTGGCGTGGATCGGCATGCAACTCTTCAGCAGCCGGCCCGCGGGCGACGCCATGGCCGTCACCATCTGGGGCAGCAGCAGCAGCTGGACGCTGACCGCGCTGCCGCTGTTCGTGTGGATGGGCGAAATCCTGTTCCGCACGCGCTTGAGCCAGGACATGTTCCGCGGTCTGGCGCCGTGGCTGCAAGGCCTGCCGGGGCGGCTGCTGCACGTGAACGTGGTGGGCTGCGCCATCTTCGCCGCCGTCTCGGGCAGCAGCGCGGCCACCTGCGCCACCATCGGCAAGATGAGCCTGCCCGAGCTGAAGAGTCGCGGCTACCCCGACGGCATCAGCGTGGGCTCGCTGGCCGGCGCCGGCACGCTGGGGCTGTTGATCCCGCCGTCGATCATCATGATCGTCTACGGCGTCAGCGCCGAGGTGTCGATTGCGCAGCTGTTCATCGCCGGCGTGCTGCCCGGCCTCATGCTGGCGCTGCTGTTTTCCGGTTATCTCGCCTTCTGGGCGCTACGCAACCCCAAGCTGGTGCCGCCGGCCGATGCCCGCCTGAGCTTCGGCGCCAAGGTGCGTGAATCGCGCTACCTGCTGCCCATCATCGCCCTCATCGTGGCCGTGCTGGGCAGCATCTACAGCGGTGTGGCCACCGCCACCGAAGCGGCAGCCCTCGGCGTGCTGGGCGCCCTCGTCATCAGTGCGGCGCAAGGCTCGCTGACGTGGCAGACCTTCAAGGAAAGCCTGCTCGGCGGTACGCGCCTGTATTGCATGATCGCGCTCATCCTGGCGGGCGCCGCATTCCTGACGCTGAGCATGGGCTACATCGGCCTGCCGCGCCATCTGGCCGAATGGATCGGCTCGCTGGGGCTTTCGCG
>JBBQMM010000206.1:0-7774 GCA_038328935.1 Burkholderiales bacterium | reverse complement strand
GGGCAGGTGGTGGACCAGAACACCACCACCGCGGCTTGCCCGGCCCACTGCGCGGCGGTCCACCGGCTGCCGTCCAGCAGCGTGATGTCGGGCCACGACACGCGCTGCCCGGGCTTTGCAGGCTCGGCGCTGGCCTGTGTTCCGCGCAGTGCGGAGGCCAAGGCCAGGGGTGCCGCCACCAGGGCGGTGCGGCGTTTCATTTGCTTTCGTGCTCCATCTGCAGGTAGGTGTTGTACGCGTTGATGCGGTTGGCTGCCTTGAACAGCGGCAGGTGGTCGAAGCGCGACCAGTCGGCCTTGGCGTAGGCCTCTTCAAAAGGCTCCAGGTTCCTCGCCGCTTCACCCATGGTGGCGCGCAGGTGTTTCAGATAGTCGAGCGTGAGCCTCAGGTCGGCGTCGGCGTTTTCCGATACCGGGCCGTGCCCCGGCAAGATGGTGCGTGTGTTCAGCGCCAGCAGGCGCTGCAGCGCTTCGATCCAGCGGCCGCTGTCGGCGTTGCCGACAAACGGAATGCGGCCCCTGAAGACGAGGTCACCCGCAATCAGCACGCGCATCTGCGGCAGCACCACCACCAGGTCTTCAGGGGTGTGTGCCGGGCCTGCGGGTTGCAGGAGGAATTCGACCCCACCCAGCGTGAAGCTGCTGGCACGGTCGACCCAGCGGTCGGCGGGCACGAGGCGGGTGTCTTCGTCCACCCAGGGTGCCAGCTCTTCCCGGCTCGCCTTCAGCCGCAGCGCTGCCGTCTCACTGTGCAGGTAGGCCTGGCCCAGACTGTGCGCGGTGATGGTGGCGCCCAGCGCCTTGAAGACCTGCAAGCCGTAGATGTGGTCGGCGTGGTAGTGCGTGACGATGACGTGCTTCACCGGCTGTGGCGTGATGCGGGCGATGGCCGCCACCAGTTCCTGCGCCAGCGCGGGCGAGCCCAGCGCATCGATCACCACCACGCCATCGGGCGTGACCACGAAGGCGGCGTTGGATATGAAATTGCGGTTCGCCGATGAGCCCAGCGCGGCTTCACCTTGCACCATCCACAAGCCCGGGCGCACCTGCACCGGCTCGACCTTGGGCGTCTGGGCAGCCGCCGCGCCGGCCAGTCCCAAACCGGCCAGACCCAGACCGGCCAGGCCCAGACCGGCCAGGCCCAGAGCCGCCAGTCGCAGACCCCACAGCGCGCGCCGGGCGCGCCAGGCCGCACGGGTTATTACCGTCGAGATGAAAGAGGAACAACCGTACATTCGCATGCAGTGATATTAGACGCCCCACGTCGGCTGATGGCAAGGCCGATGTTGCAAACTCTGCCCCGCTTGCTGCTGTGAGCGGGCGCCGCTGGCACACCCTGCAGGCCGCGTTCACTTCGCGATGAATGCTTTTCGAACCTCTCAACTCTGGAGACACCGATGCCCTTGTCCCACCCCCTTCGTCCAGCAAGCGCAGCCGCCGTGCTGATGGTGGCCGGTCTTGCCGCACCCGCGTGCATGGCCCAGGACGCCCATCTGGCGCGCAACCTGGCCGCCACCTGCGCCAACTGCCACGGCACGAACGGCAACGCGCGTGGCGACATGCAGCCCTTGGCCGGCGTGGCGGCGGGCAAGATCGTTGCCGCACTGGCCGACTACAAGAGCGGTAACCAGCCCGCAACCATCATGCACCAGATCGCCAAGGGCTACACCGACGAGCAGATCAAGCTGGTGGCGGCCTACTTTGCTGCGCAGCAGCCCCGCAAGTGAGGAGCCGCGCCGTGAACCACAACCGCATGCACAAGACTTTTGCTTTTGAACTCTCGCGCCGCCGCCTGCTGGGCACCGGTGCTGCCTTGTCGGGCCTGGCCGGGCTCGCGCTGGCGGGCTGTGCCGCCGGGCCGTCGGCAGGGCCCTCCATCGGCCGCGTGGTCATCGTCGGCGGTGGCTTCGGCGGCAGCACGGCCGCGCGTTACCTGAAGCTGTGGGGCGGCAACGTCGACGTCACGCTGGTGGAGCGCAGCGCCGGCTTCGTCTCCTGCCCGATCAGCAACCTGGTGCTCGGCGGTCACAAACAGATGGCCGACATCACGCGCAGCTACGACGGCTTGCGTGCGCTGGGCGTGAAGATGGTGCAGGGCGATGTCACGGCCATCGATGCCGCGGCAAAGAAGGTGCGTCTGGCCGGCGGCGCAGAACTGGCCTACGACCGATTGATCCTTTCGCCCGGCGTGGATTTCATGCTCGACGGCACGCCGGGGCTGGCCGCCGCGCTGGACAGCGGCCGCGTGCTGCACAGCTGGAAGGCCGGCCCGCAGACCGTGGCCCTGCGCAGGCAACTCGAAGCCATGCCCGACGGCGGCGTGTTTGCGATGAGCATTCCCAAGGTGCCCTACCGCTGCCCGCCCGGGCCTTACGAGCGCGCCTGCATGGTGGCGAGCTACTTCAAGCAGCACAAGCCGCGCAGCAAGGTGCTGGTGCTCGACGCCAACCCCGAGATCCAGAGCAAGAAGGCGCTGTTCGAAAAGGCCTTCAAGGACCACTACAGCGGCATCCTCGAATACCGGGCCAACAACGAGTTGAAGGCCGTCGACGGCATGACCGCAAAGCTGGAATTCGACGACGTGAAGGCCGACGTGCTGAACATCATCCCGCCGCAGCGGGCCGGTGACATCGCGCGCACGGCCGGGTTGCTGAACATGAACAACCGCTGGGTGGGTGTGAACTGGCTGACGATGGAAAGCACGGCGGCACCCGGTGTGCATGTGCTGGGCGACGCCACGTTCAGCGCGCCGGCCATGCCCAAGAGCGGCCACATGGCCAACCAGCACGCCAAGGTGGCGGCGGCGGCCATCATCGAGTTGCTGCAGGGCAAGCCGGTGAACGTCACACCGGTGGTGATGAACACCTGCTACAGCTTCGTCACCGCGCGCGACGTGGTGCATGTGGCGAGCGTGCACCAGTACGACGCGGTCGACAAGACCTTCAAGGCCGTGCCCGGTTCAGGCGGTGTTTCGGCCGGGGCCAACCAGATCGAAGGCCGCTATGCGCTGAGCTGGGCCGACAACATCTGGTTCGACATGCTCGCCGCCTGACGCTGCGCTGTCTTGCGCCCTCTGCCCTTCAGGCAGACGCGGTGGGTGCGGCTCGCTGCCGAGCACGTACTTGCGCACGAAGTCGGCCACCGGCATCGGTCTGTCCAGCAAGTATCCCTGCAGCAGGTCGCAGCCGGCGCCTTCCAGCACCGTGCGCTCGGCTTCGGTTTCCACGCCTTCGCCGGTGACCACCAGCTGCAGGCTGTGCGCCATGTCGACGATGGAGCGCAGCAGCTGCTGGCGGCCGCTGCTGCTGTCCGCGTCGGTGACGAAACTGCGGTCGATCTTCAGTTCCGTGACCGGCAGGCGCTGCAGGTAGGCCAGCGATGACTGGCCGGTGCCGAAGTCGTCGATGGCCACGCCCACGCCCAGCGCGCGCAACGCCGTGATGCGCGCCACCGGGTCTTCGCCGCTGTCGAGCAGGCCGCTCTCGGTCACCTCCAGCAGCAACTGCTGCGGCGGTACGCCGGCCTGTGTCAGCAGTTGCTGAACCATCGGCACGAAGCCCGGGTCGCGCAGGTCCACGGTGGAAATGTTCACGGCCAGGTGCAGGCCGCCCATGTCGCTGCGCAGCAGCTCGATGCAGGCTTTGAGCATGTAGCGGGTGACGGCCGCGATGCGGCCGGTGCGCTCGGCGAACGGAATGAATTCGGCCGGTGCCACCCAGCCGCGCTGCGGGTGCTTCCACCGGATCAGCGCCTCGGCGCCCACCACACGGCCCGTGCGGGTGCACAGCTTGGGTTGCAAAAAGGGCACCAGCTCATGGCGGTCGATGGCCTGTTGCAGCTCGGACAGCAGGCTCAGGTGCGACAGTCGGGCGGCTTCTATCGACGGGTTGTAGACGCCTACCGTGCAGTGCACGCGCTTGGCTTCGAACAGCGCCTGCTCGGCGCGGCGCAGCAGCTCTTGCGGACTCTCGCCATGCTCGGGGCTGGTGGCCACACCCACGGTGACGCCGAGGTCGAGCACATGGCTGCGCCACTGGGTGGCGTGTTCCATCGCCAGCTGCAGCGCCTGCGCGCATTGCAGCGCGCTTTGTTCCGGCTGCAGTTCCAGCAGCGCGCCGAAGGTGCCGCCACCCAGCCGCGCCACGTGGGCCGGTGAGCCCAGGTGTGCAACGGCGCGCTGCGCCGTCAGCGAAATGGCCTGGTCGCCGGCTTCAAAGCCCAGCAGGGCGTTGATGGACTTCAGCCGCTCGATGTCGAAACACACGATCGCCAGGCGCTGTCCATTGCTGCCCGTTGCGGCCACCCGGGCCGTCTGGTCGGCGGTGAAACGCTCGCGGCGCGCCAGCCCGGTCAACGCGTCGTAGTCCAGAGCGTGCTGCAGGGCCTGTTCACGCTCGTGCACCCGCGATGCCATCAGGTTGAAGGCGGTGCCGATGGCGTCGATCTCGTTGTCCGGGCCTTCGGGCAGCCGCTGCTCGTAGTCGCCGGCCGCAAAGCGGCGCGCCGCCGCGGCCACATGGCGCAACGGGGCGGCCACACGGCGCGTGACCCAGATGCACAGCACGCTGGCCAGCACCAGGCTGGTGAGGGCCAGTGCCAGCAGCCAGGCGCGCTGTTGCTCGCCTTCCTGGCCCATGGCGGCCAGGCGCTGGCTGGTCTTGTGTTGTTCGGTCTGGCTGACGGCCTGGGTGGCCGTGATGAGGTTGCTCAACGCGCGGTCGGTGACCTCGGTCACGGCTTTCTGGGCCGCCACGGGGTCGTTGGCTTCGATCAGGTCGGCCGTCTTCTGGTACGCGAGCCGGTAGTGGCCCAGCAGCGTCTGGAGGGTCTGCAAAGAGCGGTTGCCGGTGCCGCCCTCGATGACCAGGGCCAGCTCGCTCATCGCCTGGTCCAGGCGCTGGTTGGCGGCGGCTATCTGCGTGTAGGCCTGCACGCGCTGGTCGCGGGGCGCTGCCAGCAGCACGATCAGCCGGCGCGCACCATCGTTGGCATGGTCGTTGACCTTGGACAGGCGCTCGATGCGCTGCAGGTCCACGGTGGCGAGCCGCTCGATCACCGCCGACAGCTTGCGCTCCTGGTGCCAGGCCAGGCCCGCAGCCGCCAGCACCAACGCCAGCAGGGCCGTGATGGCCACGACCAGGCTGTGCGAAGTGCTTTTGACGTTGAACAAGGTGCGGCTTCCAGGCGCGGCCGATGCGGCCCACGAGGGTGTATCGGATGCGCACCACCGCAACTTGAATGCCGCGCCGCGTGCAGCATCGCCCGGGCGTCAGCCGCCGCGGCTTTGAGGGTCATCCGGCGGCGGCGTTGGAGAGTCTTCACGCCGCTGGCCAGCGGGTCATCCGACTGCGGCTTTTTCCACGGCCTGAGGGTCCACGCCCAGACGCGCAGCGGCGGCCAGGATCTCCTGCCACGTGGTGGCGTCCACCGGCACCCCGAGCAAGGTGCGCTGCGCGAGCCAGACGCGCTCGGCGTCGCCCGACACCTGCACGGGGCCGAAGCCGTCCCGCGCCGGGCTGGCCTGCACCCACTCGATGAAGGCCTGCGCCTCGGCGGCAAAGCGCTCGTGTGCACCCAGTTTGTGCGGGTCCAGCAGCACGCTGAACATGCCGTTGATGACACGCATCTTGCTGGTGTCGCTGGAGTGCTGCGTCAGGCCGCCGGCCAGCGCGCCGCCCAGCAGTTCACACATCAGCGCCAGACCGTAGCCCTTGTGTTCACCGAAGGTCAGCAGCGCGCCGAAGGGCGGCACCACGGCGTAGCGGGGGTCTGTGGTGGCGTGGCCCCGGTCGTCGATCAGGTAGCCCGGCGCCACGGCCTCGCTCTTGTTGTGCGCCACGCGCGTCTTGCCCTGTGCAATGACGCTGGTGGCGAAATCCAGGATCACCGGCGGCCGACCGGGCAACGGCACGCCGGCGCAGAACGGGTTGGTGCCGAAGCGGGCGTCGGCGCCACCATGGGGCGCCACGATGCTGCGCGAGACCACGTTGACGAAGTGCAGCGACACGAGGCCCGCGGCGGCAGCTTGCTCGGCCCAGGCGCCGATGCGCCCCAGGTGATGCGAGTTGCCCAGCGCCACGATGCAGCTGCCGTGCTGGCGCGCGCGCTCGATGCCCAGCTCCATGGCCTGCGCGCCGATGACCTGGCCAAAGCCGGTGTTGCCGTCCAGTCGCAGCAGGGCGCCGCCGTCGAGCACGGTGCTGACGCTGGCGTTGGGCTTCAAGCTGCCTTCGAGATAGGCACTGGCGTACCGGGGCAACATGCCGATGCCGTGCGAGTCGTGCCCCATCAGGTTGGCCTGCACCAGGTTGCCCACCACCGCTTCCACCTCGGCCGGGCTGCTGCCGAAACCCTGCACCACCAGGCGCATGGCGTTGTTCAAGGCGGGCAATGCAAAGATGTGGTCGGTGCTCATGGGCTGGTGGTCGGGTGGACTGAACGAGTGATGTGCCTGGCGCGCAAGGCTACCGCACCTGGCGCACCTGGCGCAGCGGCCACAGCGGCCGCAGCGGCCGCAGCGGGCCAGCCCTGCCGCCGGTTCCGCGGCGACCGGCCACAATCACGGCTTGCTTCCACAACCGCACCCAGGAGACCTGCACCATGCTCAAGTTCTACTACTCGCTGGCCCCCAACCCGATGAAGGTGGCGCTGTTTCTGGAAGAGGCCGGTCTGCCATACGAAGCCATTGCGGTGGACACGCGCAAGGGCGACCAGCACGGCGCGGCCTTCATGGCGCTGAACCCGAACGCCAAGGTACCGGTGATCGTGGACGGCGCCGACACCGTGTTCGACAGCAGCGCCATCCTGCTGTACCTGGCCGACAAGAGTGGCCAGTTCCTGCCCGACGCCGCCGACCGCGGGGCCATGCTGTCGTGGCTGATGTTCACCGCCTCGGGCATCGGCCCTTTCACCGGGCAGGCGGTGCACTTCAAGCACTACGCGCCCGAGCAGGTGCCGTACGCCATCAACCGCTACGACTTCGAAGCCTGGCGCCACTGGAAGATCCTGAACACCCACCTGGCCGGCAAGGACTGGATGGTCAGCGGACGCTACACGCTGCTGGACATGGCGGTGTGGGGCTGGGCGCGCGCAGTGCCTTTTGCGCTGGGGGCCGAGGCCTGGGAGCAGCTGCCCCACGTCAAGCGCCTGCTCGACACGGTGACGGCCCGCCCGGCTGCGCAGCGCGCCGCGGCGCTGAAGGACCGCCACACCTTCAAGACCGACATGGACGACGAAGCTCGGCGTTCGATGTTCCCGCAGAACGAACGTCTTAAGCCGGCCTGAAGCCGGCCTAACTTTCATGATGCGGGGCAGCGCCCTAGATCATGGAACACTTCCACGTTAAAGCCGGTCTGGCCCGGGCTGACCCGGGCTGACGCCGCCTGATCCGGCCCGAACCCGCCTGTTGGGGCGTGCGCCAACGCTGGAGCCCTTCGACGATGCGCCTGTTCACGGCCACGCTGGCCACCGAGACCAACACCTTCGCCCCCATGCCCACCGGGCTGGCGGATTTCCAGGCCGCGGGCGGCTACTTTCCGGCGGGCCAGCACCCGCCGCAGATGACGCTGTTCAGCGCGCCGCTGGGGGCCGCCCGCCAGCGCGCGGCAGCACAGGGCCACACACTGATTGAAGGCCTGGTGGCGATGGCGCAGCCCTCGGGCACCACCACCCGCGCCGCTTACGAGACGCTGCGCGAGCAGTTGCTGGCCGACCTGCGCGCCGCGCTGCCGCTGCAGGTGGTGCTGCTGGGCTTGCACGGCGCGATGGTGGCCGAC
>JBBQMM010000205.1:0-7780 GCA_038328935.1 Burkholderiales bacterium | reverse complement strand
CCGCGGTTCGGCATCTATGTGGACGACATCTACCAGTCGCGCACCAGTCAGGTACCGCCGATCGTCGATCTGGCGCGGGTCGAGGTGCAGAAGGGGCCGCAGGGCACGCTGTACGGCCGCAACAGCTTCGGCGGCAATCTGGTATTCCATTCCGCGCTGCCCACGGACCAACTCGAAGGCGGTTTGGATCTATCCATCGGAAAATTCACCCGTCACCGCGTCGAAGGCTTCTTGAATGTACCGATCAGCGAAGGCATTGCAGTCCGTTTTGCCGGCTTGACGGAGAGAACCCGCGGCTACGTCGAAAACATCGGCTCGGGCAACGACCTCGGCGGTGAGTCGCAGAAGTTCCTTCGCGGCACGGTGCGAATCGCGCCGCCATCCATCCCCGCGCTCGAAGTCGTTCTGCGCGCGTCGTATACCGATCTCGGTGGCGAAGGCCAGGGCGGCTTCGGCCAAAAGTTCCTGGGTACGCTGGTCGATACAAGCCTGATCCGGGCGCCGGGCCAGTCGGTGACCTACAACGGCATCACCTACGCCTTGCCCTTAGGCTTCAACGGCAGCAGCTTTACCGGCACGCCACTCAACGTCGACTCGCGCTTTCGTGACGGCATTCCGGACGTCAATGGCGCGGACGTCGGTATCCCCGTGCCTTCAGACCCCTACAAAGTGAACTATGCGGGCGACATCTTTCGCAAGGGGTCGCAACAGCAATACAGCGCGATTATCAATTACGACGTCGGACCGGTGCGCCTTCGCTCTATTAGCAGTTTTGCCGATTTCGATCTCATTCGTACCGGTAACAGCCTGACGCCGGTGCTGCTGAACTATTCGTACCAGCAGACTTTAGCCAAGACCTACACCCAGGAATTGCAGGTCCTGTCGAACGACGAAAAGTCGGGCCCGCTGCAGTGGATCGTCGGCGCCTACTTCTTCAACGACACCGCCCGCGACCGCAGCGTGACCAACGTCAACCGCGATTACGCCACCGTAACGGCGCCGGTGGGACAGCAGTACTACCCCTTCGGCTTTACGCTGCTTCCCACGCTGGTTCCCATAGGGGTGGGCTTGAATCAACGGACAGGGTTCGACAGTTTCAGCGCGTTCGAGCAAAAGACCCGCTCGACAGCCGCGTACGGTCAGCTGTCCTATACCTTGATGGAAAAGCTGACGCTCACCGGTGGGCTGCGTTACACCCGCGACGAGAAGAGCGTCCTATCCTCGCGGTTCAATACCAGCCCGACGGGCGCCGGTGCCTATTTCGCCCACAGCATCGACGACCCCGTCGATTACGCCTGTGGCGGCTTCATTCCGGCGAATTCAACTTCGGTATCGGCTTCGGCGACGGCAGTTGCGCAGGCCTACAACTTCGTTTGCGCCAACAACACCTACAGCTATTCCAACTACCGCCTGGCGGCCGATTACAAGTTGAATCGCGATCACATGGTGTACACCAGCTATTCGACCGGTACGCATGCCGGCGGTTTCAACTCGGGCGCGGTGGGAATAGGCGGCGTGCCGACCTTGCTGCCTTTTGCACCGGAAAAGGTCAGGGCATTCGAGATCGGATCCAAGAACACGCTCTTCAACCGCATGTTGACGCTGAACGCCGCCGCCTACATCAACGACTACACCGATCTCCACGCTCAAACCTCGATCCCCAATCCGAACTCCCCGCTCACCAGCGTCATTGCGCTGGTGCAAAACGTCGGCAAGGACCGCGCCTATGGCCTGGACCTGGAAGCCGTGCTGCGGCCCACCCGGGACCTGCGCATGACGATGGCCTACAACTACCTGAACGCGAAGCAGATCGACTACGCCGTCAACACCTTCAACTTCGGCGGCGGGGCCAGCTTCTGTGGGGGGGCTACGCCGAGTTGCGTCGCGGCCACCGGTGAGGGCAACACGGTGCAGGGCACGCCGTTCCCCAACGCGCGCACCGATCCGAACCGGTTTGTTCCGGTGCTCGATGCCAATGGCAATCAAATCATCTCAGGCGGCGTGCCGCAGGTCCGCTACGTCCTTGCAGGCACCGGGCGCGACGGCACGAAATACACGGCCAAGAGGGCTTTCTCACCCGAGCACACCTTCCAATTCGGCTTGGCCTACACGATCGGCTTGGGCGGTGCCGGTACGCTGACACCTGAAATCCAGACCTACTACAACTCCGACTATATCTTGACCGACCTCACGCCTGAATACGGCAACAACGATGCATTCACCAAGACCGATCTGCGCGTGACCTACCGCTCGCTCGATGGCACGTACACCGTGCAGGCGTTCGTGAACAACATTGAAGACAAGGCGACCATCACGCGCGCCGTGTATTCGAATCACCGCTCACTGTTGGTGACCTACGCGCCGCCGCGGTCATATGGTGTCACCGTCGGCCTGCGCTTCTAGGCGTGGTGGGGCGGTGCAGGACGCTGCAGGACAGGGCCCGATGACTCTGCGCGCACCGCCGCCCATCAGCTGGCGCATGAAGTGGGCGTTCGGCCTGGGCAGCTCGGCCGAGGCCATCGTCATCACGACGACCAGCGCGTTCCTGATGTTGTTCTACAACCAGGTGCGCGGGCTGGACCCCGCGTCGATCGGCATTGCGTTGGCCATCGGGCTGGCAGCCAATGCGGTGTTCGACCCGCTCATCGGCTCGTGGTCAGACCGCACGCGCACCCGCTGGGGGCGCCGCCATCCGTTCATGTTTGCATCGATCCTGCCGGCGGCACTGCTGTTCTGGGGCCTGTTCAACCCGCCCGAGGGACTGGGTGCGACCGGGCAGCTGATCTGGCTGGGGGTCCTGAACGTGCTGCTTTTGCAGGCCATGACCATGTTCCACACGCCGCACCTGGCGCTGGGCGGCGAGATGTCCGAGGACTATCTCGAACGCTCCAGCATCATGAGCGTCAACACTTTCTTTTTGTGGATCGGCGACACCGTCGGCTGGCAGCTGTGCTTTCTGGTTTTTTTCCGCGCCACCCAGGAATTTCCCAACGGTGCGCTCGACCCCGCGCGCTGGCCGGTGTTCTCCATCACCATCGCCTGCGTCGTGCTGGTCTGCCTGTTTGTCTCTAGCGCGGTGACGAAGCAGCGCATCCCCTATCTGGTGCAGCCCGCCAGCAGCACACCAGGCTTCGGTGCACGCGAGTGGGGCCGCGATGTCTGGCGCGTGCTGCGCAACCGCAACTACCTGGTGCTGCTGGTCGGATTCTTCTTCCTGTCGTTGATGACCGGCATCCGCGGCGGCTTGTGGATCTACACGGCGACCTATTTCTGGCAGTTGCGCAACGACGAGCTGGCGTTCTTTTCCATCGGCAGCCTCTTCGGCTACCTGTTCGGCTCGTACTTCGTCACGCGGCTGCACCAGCGCTTCGAGAAGCGTTGGACGGGCATGGTCGCACTGATCGTCTACTGTGTCGGCCCGGCAATCCCGCTGGCACTGGGCTACTTCGGCATCTTGTCGGCACAAACGCCAGGGCTGGTGGCGATCCTGATCGCCTTCTCGCTGTTGCAACACGCTCCCTACAGCATCATGACAACGACGATCTACTCGGCGCTGGCCGATATCGCCGACGAGAACGAACTGAAGTACGGGTTGCGCCAGGAGGGCGCGCTCTATGCCACGCGCACTTTCTTCGCCCGTGTGGACCAGGCACTGGGAACGGCACTGGCGGGCTGGGTGCTGGCTGTCATCGCCTTTCCGGCCAAGGCGACGCCCGGCCAGGTGCCCGAGGCCGTGCTGATGGGCCTGGCCGCAGCCTACGTGCTGTCTGTCGTGCCGGGGCTGGTGGCCAGCATCTTCTACGGCATGCTCAACGTCACCCGCGCCACGCACGACACCACAAGGGCGGCCATCGACGCGCGCAAGTTGCAGGCCGGCCGTGACGCGGGGCCCGATCCGAAGCCCGCTGCGGTCTGAATCCCTGTCTGAACTCATGTCTGAGCACATGTCTGAGCACATGTCTGAGCCCTTGTCTGAGCCCTTGCCTGAGCCCTTGTCTGAGCCCATGATTGAACCGATGCGCGACCACACCGCCCACAAGCGCTTGCTGGCCGTGTTGTTGCAGCGCCTGTCTGAATCCGACGGCACCGACATCGACCAGGCGCTCGCCGCCTGTTGTCACCCCGACGCCGTCTGGCGCGTCTTCCACCCCTTCAACGACCTGCAAGGCAACGCCGAGGCCGCTGCCCGGCTGTGGGCACCGCTGCGCGACGCCTTCCCCGACTGGGAAGCCCGCATGGCCTTCATGCTGGCCGGCGAATACGAAGGGCGCGACTGCGTCAGCAGCTGGGGCGTGCTGATGGGCAACCTGGCCAAGCCGTGGCTGGGCATCCCGCCCACCCACGGTTTGTGCATGCTGCGCCTGGGCATCAACGCCGTGATTCGCAACGGGCGCATCGCCAAGGTCCACGTGCTGCTGGACATCGTGGACCTGATGCGCCAGGCCGGCCATTACCCATTTCGCCGCATGCCCGGCTCGGCCGAAGCCTGGGCCTTCCCGCCCTGCGACAGCGGCGCCACTGCCGAGAGCGTGGACGCCGAACTCGGTGCCGCCACGCTGGCCGCGGTGCGCGAAATGCAGCTGGGCCTGGCCAAAGGGGACGAGCTGAAGAACCTGGGCGCCACGCGCAGCAAGCACAGCCCGCACTGGCACCGCAACATGATGTGGTACGGCCCAGCCGGCATTGGCAGCAGCCGCGGGCAACGCGGCTTTCTCGAATACCACGGGGCGCTGTTCATCCAGGCCTTCCCCGACCGCGAAGGCATCGTGCGCGACCACGCGGGCCCTGAGGACGCACCCGGCCACTACATCCGCCTGGGCGATGGCCGCTTCGCCGTCACTGCCGGCTGGCCGTCGTTGTATGGCACCCACCTGGGTGGGCAGTGGCTGGGTCTGGCGCCTTCCGGGCGCCGTGTCGAGATGCGGGTCGCTGATTGGTATCGCACCGACCGCGACGGCAAGATCATCGACAACTGGGTGATGATCGATGTGCTGCATATCCTGCATCAGACCGGCCTGGATGTGCTGGACGACCTGCGTTACTTCACCGACCCGGCGCTGCAGCGCTGGCCCGGCTGAATACCCTGGCGCCCGCCAGCGCTGGCAACCCGAAACTCGGCCGCCTTGTTTGACAACCCATCTGCCATCCGCACAGGAGCAAACCCCGTGATACGCCATCTCAAACGCGGCCAGAGTGCCGCTTCGCACGCCGAGGCCGACGCCAAGGTGCGCGCCACCGTCGAGTCCATCCTCAAGGCCATCGAAGCCGAAGGCGACGATGCCGTGCACCGCTATTCGCGCCAGTTCGATCAGTGGGACCCGGCCGACTTCACGCTGTCGCAAGCCGAGATCGAATCGGCAATGAAGCAGCTGTCACCGCGCGAGCTGGAGGACATCCGCTTCGCGCAGGACCAAGTGCGCAACTTCGCGCGCATCCAGCGCGCCAGCATGCAGGACGTGGAAGTCGAGACGCGGCCCGGGGTGGTGCTGGGCCACAAGCACATCCCTGTCAACGCGGTGGGATGTTATGTGCCGGGCGGCAAGTACCCGCTGATCGCCTCGGCGCACATGAGTGTGCTGACGGCCAAGGTGGCCGGCGTGCCGCGCATCGTGGCCACCGCGCCGCCCTACCAGGGCGCACCCCACCCGGCCATCGTGACGGCCATGCACCTGGCAGGCGCCGACCGCATCCTGGTACTGGGCGGCGTGCAGGCCGTGGCGGCCATGGCCATCGGCACCGCCACCATCGAAGCGGTGGACATGCTGGTCGGGCCGGGCAACATGTACGTGGCCGAAGCCAAGCGCCAGCTCTACGGTCGTGTGGGGATCGACCTGTTCGCCGGTCCGACCGAGACCTTGCTGATCGCCGACGACAGCGTCGATGCCGAAATGTGCGCAGTCGACCTGCTCGGCCAGGCCGAACACGGCCCGACCAGCCCTGCCGTGCTGTTGACCACCAGCGAAGCCCTGGCGCGCAGCACGATGGCCGAGGTCGAACGGCAACTCACGCGGCTGCCCACCGCCGGCATTGCGCGCGAAAGCTGGGCCGCGCACGGCGAAGTCATCGTCTGCGACAGCAACGACGAGATGCTGGCCGAGGCCGACCGCATCGCCAGCGAACACGTGCAGGTGCTGACACGCGACCCCGACTGGTTCCTGGCGCGCATGACCAACTACGGCGCGCTGTTCCTGGGGCCGCGGACCAACGTCAGCTTCGGCGACAAGTGCATCGGCACCAACCACACGCTGCCCACCAACCGCAACGCGCGCTACACCGGCGGCCTGTGGGTCGGCAAGTTCCTGAAAACCTGCACCTACCAGCGGGTGACCACCGATGCCGCGTCGGCTGAGATCGGCGCCTACTGCTCGCGCCTGTGCCACATGGAAAACTTTGCCGGCCACGGCGAGCAGGCCAACCTGCGCGTGCGCCGCTACGGCGGCCGGCCCGACCTGCCTTGGTACGAGCCGGTGCCGGCTTGAGCCGTTCAGCCACACCCGCCCCAAGCCCGCGCCAAGCCCGATGCAACTGCCGCGCACGCCCACTTTCAGGCTGGACGGCCGGCGCGCGCTGGTCACCGGCGGCAGCCGCGGCCTGGGCCTGGCCTGCGCTTGTGCTTTGGCCGAGGCTGGCGCGCAGGTGTGGGTCACTGCGCGCAATGCAGACGACTGCGCGGCCGTGGTCGAGGCCCTGCGCCAGCGTGGCGACGACGCCTGGGCCCTGCCTTTGGACGTGACCGACGCCGCTGCGGTACGCGCCGCTGTGGCCACGCACGGGCCCTTCCGGGTGCTGGTGCACAGCGCGGGCGGCAACCGCCCCAAGCTGGCGTTGGATGCCAGCGATGACGACTTGCGGGCGCTGCTGGCGCTGAACGTGGAGTCGGCCTTCGTCACCGCCACGGCGGTGGCGGCCGGGCTGAAGGCTGCGGCCTTGGCAGGCTCGATCGTGCTGGTCTCGTCGCAGATGGGCCATGTGGGCGCCGTGCGGCGCAGCCTCTACAGCGCCACCAAGCATGCCGTCGAAGGCCTGCGCCGCTCGCTGGCATGGGAATGGGGCCACGACGGCATCCGCGTGAACACGCTCTGCCCGACCTTCATCGACACGCCGATGACCCACGACTGGCTGGCCCAGCCGGCGTTCCGCGACGAGGTGCGGGGCAAGATCGCACTGGGCCGCGTTGGCGAAGTCGAGGACGTCATGGGCGCGGTACTCTTCCTGGCCAGCGACGCGTCGGCCCTGGTGACTGGCTCGGCTCTGATAGTTGACGGCGGCTGGACGGCGGTCTGATGAGCGCCCCCAAACCTGCCGCCAAGCGTCAGGCCCGGTCCGAGACGGCCCGGGCGCTCACCCCGTCCCAGCCGGCGCAGGCCGGCTTGGAGCCGCGGGACTCTCCCCCCCGAGGGGGTCAAGAAAACTTGGCAGCGGCGCGGCATCTTCTTGAGAGCACGTCGAGCAACAAGCCTGTCACCTCGGTGGACGTGGCCCGCTTGGCGTCGGTGTCGCAGTCGGCGGTCAGCCGCACCTTCACGCCGGGGGCCAGCGTCAGCGAAGAAACCCGGGCCAAGGTGCTGGAGGCCGCGCGCATGCTGGGATACAGGCCGAATGCCACCGCGCGCACGTTGTCGACGCGGTCCAGCCGCATGATTGCCGTCGTCGTCAACCAGCTGCAGAACCTGTTCTACCCGCTGGTGGTGGAGATGCTGTCCCAGCGCCTTCAAAAGGACGGCTACCACGTGCTGCTGTTCATCACCGACAACGAAGACGCCGACGAGTTGTTGTTGGA
>JBBQMM010000204.1:0-7808 GCA_038328935.1 Burkholderiales bacterium | reverse complement strand
CCTTTCGAGTTCACCAAGAACTACAAGTTCACGGTGCTCAACAACGAGAACGTGTGGGCCAAGGCCATGAACCGCGTGCTCAGCGAGAAGGTGCCTGTCGAGCAGGCGGTGGACGAGATGATCGCGCGCATCAAGACAGTGGCAGCCAACTAGGCTTGTCCCCCGCAGCGCCGTATTCCTCCCTCTCCCTGCCAGGGAGAGGGCAGGGGTGAGGGTAGAAGCCGCCTACTTAGAACGTCATGGCCATCACCGCCGCCTCCACCAGCACCAGCACCAGCATCACGGCACCCGTTCCGTCGCCAGCGGCCCGCAGGCCCCGCACGACCGGCTCGTCTTTCGAGTTGTGGGGGCGGGTGATGGTGGTGCCCTACCTGCTGATCTTTGCCGTCTTCGTGCTGTACCCGGTGTGCTACGGCTTGTGGCTGGCACGCGACCCGGACAACTACGTCAAGCTGGCGCAGGACCCGATCTTCTTTCGCACCGCGATCAACACCTTCGTCTTTCTGATGGTGGCGGTGAATCTGAAGATGGTGATTGCGCTGGGGCTGTCGGGCTTCTTCGTGCAGACGCGATGGTGGATCAAGATCATCGCAGCGCTTTTCATCCTGCCGTGGGCGGTGCCGTCCATCCCCACCATCCTGTCGGTGCGCTTCATGCTCAACCCCGAGTGGGGCGTGATCAACACCACCATTTTCAAGCTCACCGGTCTGGACGGCCCCAACTGGCTGAACGACCCGACGCTGGCCCTGATCCTCTCGATGCTGATGCACATCTGGAAGAGCCTGCCGTTCTGGACACTGATCCTGCTGGCTGGCCGCATGGCTATTCCGTCCGAACAGTACGAGGCGGCCAGCGTCGACGGTGCCACCCGCTGGCAGAAATTCACCTTCATCACCTGGCCGGCGATGAAGGGCCTCTTCTTCACGTCCACCATTCTCAGCATGATCTGGACGCTGGGCGACTTCAACAGCGTCTACCTGCTCACCGGCGGCGGCCCTGCGGACCTGACGCATGTGCTCGCCACACTGGGCATCCGCTACCTGCGACTCGACCAGATAGAGCTGGCCATGGCCTCCATCGTGGTGGCGCTGCCACTGGTGCTGCCACTGGTGTACGTGATGATGAAACGGCTGTCCAAATGAAGCGCCCGTGGAGCGCCTGCGTGAAGCGCCCGTGGAGCG
Source organism: Burkholderiales bacterium (assembly GCA_038328935.1). Classification (GTDB taxonomy): domain Bacteria; phylum Pseudomonadota; class Gammaproteobacteria; order Burkholderiales; family Burkholderiaceae_C; genus Rubrivivax. The sequence continues at coordinate 6,627 of JBBQMM010000204.1, read as the reverse complement.
CATGTGTGAAGCGCCCGTGGAGCGCGTGCGCATGAGCAAACTCACCTGGCGCAAGGTCAGCGGTGAAGCGCAACTGCTGCTGGTCGGCATACCCGTGCTGATCTGGACGCTGATTCCGGTTTATCACATGTTCCTGTTTGCCATCTCCGAACGTGACACGGCCACGTCGGGCCGGCTGTGGCCCAAGAACCCGACGCTGCAAAACTTCGAGACGGTGTTTCAGCAGAAGCATTTCTATCTGAACCATTTCTGGGTGCAACTGGGCAACAGCCTGATGATCGCCATCGCCGTGGGCGTGATCACGCTGTTCATCGCCACCTGCGCGGCTTTCGCCATCAGTCGGCTGAAGGTCAAGGGCGGGCGCACGGTGATGAACATGGCGCTGTTCACCTACTTCATCCCTGCGGCCTTCCTGGCCGTGCCCATGTACAAGACGATGGCCAACTACGGCTTGCTGAACAACCGCTGGAGCCTGGTACTGGCGATGGTGACCATCGCGTCGCCCTACTGCATCTGGGTGCTGAAGCAGGCCAGCGACAAGCTGCCCTGGGAACTGGACGAAGCCGCTCGCATGGACGGCGCCACGCCGCTGCAACTTTTTCGCATGGTCTACATACCGCTGATGGTGCCCAGCCTGGTGGCCGTGGGCACCTATTCGCTGCTTCTGGCCTGGAACGAATATCTCTACGGCTTTCTGTTGCTGAGCAAGGAAACCGACCTCACGCTGGCGGTGGCGCTGGGCAACTTTCTGGCCGCCGACGACTCGCCATGGGAGCTGTTGATGGCCACCGGATTCGTCTATGCGCTGCCGCCGGCGGCCATCTACTACGTCTTCAAGCGCTACATGGTGTCGGGCCTTACGGCCGGTGCCGTGAAATCATGACCACCCCCGCAGCGGCTTCGCCGCTTCCTCCCCTTCAAGGGGGCAACGCCAGCGGCCTGGCGAAGCCGGTTCCGCGGCGTTTGCCGGGTCTTCGAACGCGTTGCTTCCACTTCAGCAATTGATCGATCCATGGCATCTGTCTCATTCAAGAACATTCAGAAGGCCTACGGCAAGGTGAAGGTCATCCACGGCATCGAGTTCGAGATCGCCGACGGTGAGTTCGTGGTACTGGTGGGCCCCAGCGGCTGCGGCAAGAGCACGCTGCTGCGCATGCTGGCCGGGTTGGAGGAGATCACCGGCGGTGAGATCGCCATCGACGGCCTGGTGGTCAACGACCTCGAAAGCAAGGACCGCGACATCGCGATGGTGTTCCAGAGCTACGCGCTGTACCCACACATGACGGTGCGCGAGAACATGGCCTTCAGCCTGCGCCTGCGCAACGCCGACAAGACCACCACCGACCAGCGCGTGGACAACGCATCGCGCATCCTCAACCTGGACCCACTGCTCGGCCGTTACCCGCGTGAACTCTCCGGCGGCCAGCGGCAGCGTGTGGCGATGGGCCGCGCCATCGTGCGCGACCCCAAGGTGTTCCTGTTCGACGAGCCGTTGTCGAATCTGGATGCCAAGTTGCGTGTGGCCATGCGCGCCGAGATCAAATCGCTGCACCAGCGGCTGAAGACGACCACGGTCTACGTCACGCACGACCAGATCGAGGCCATGACGATGGCCGACCGCATCGTCGTCATGCACGACGGCATCGTCGAGCAGATCGGCACGCCGCTGGAGTTGTTCGACCACCCCGGCAACCTGTTCGTGGCGCAGTTCATAGGCTCGCCGTCGATGAATGTGTTTGCAGGCACCGCGCGCGATGGCTTTGTCGACGCGCTGGGTGCACGCTGGCCGTTGCCGGCGGCCTGCAGCGCCGCCCAGGGGCAGTCGGTGCAGATGGGCATCAGGCCCACCGACATCGGCCTGGCTGCCCAGGGCATTCCCGCCCAGGTGGTGGTGGTGGAGCCCACCGGCGCCGAGACCGAGCTGTTGGTGGAAGTGGGCGGGCAGAAGATGGTGGTGGTGCTGCACGGCCGCACCCCAGCGCAGGCCGACGAGATGGTGCACCTCACGCTGGACCCCGAGAAAGCGCATGTCTTCGACGGCAGCAGCGGCAAGCGCTTGTCGTGAGGCGATGGCGGCCATCCGCTCCAACCCCGGCCCCATCGTCGTGATGGGGGTCAGCGGATGCGGCAAGTCCACGGTCGGCCGAGAACTGGCGCGTGCCCTGGACCTTCCCTACGTGGAAGGCGACGACCTGCACCCGCCCCAAAACGTGGCCTTGATGGCCGCCGGCACGCCGCTTGGCGACGCCGACCGGCAAGGCTGGCTGGCGGCAGTGGCGCAACGCTTGAGCGATGACATGGCGCACCGCAGGGGCGTGGTCGTGGCCTGCTCGGCCCTCAAGCGCAGCTACCGCGACCGCCTGCGCGCGGCAGCGCCTGACGTGCTGTTCGTGCATTTGCAGGGCCCGCAGGCGCTGCTGGCGCAACGGCTGGCGCAGCGCAAGGGGCACTACATGCCAAGCGCGCTGCTGCAGAGCCAGTTCGACACCCTGGAGCCACCGCTGCCCGATGAAGACGCACTGCAACTGGATATCGGCCCTAGGCCCACAGCCATCGTGGCCGAGTTGCTGGCAGCGTTGAAAAAGCGACGCTGATGACAACGCAACCAGCGCCGTCATTTGAGGCCCCGGCCAGTTCACCGAAGTAGAACCCGTCCATGCAATTCACCAAGGTTGTGCTCTACACCGACACCGACGGCCGCGCCCGCTTTCGCGATGAAATCCTGCCGCTGGACCAGGGCAAGCCGGCGGCCCGGTTGTCGGCATTGCTGCCCAGCGGCGGCTTGCAGCTGCGCACCAGCCCGGTGGGCTTTCGCAGCGACTTTCACTGCACGGAAACGCCGCAGTGGGTGTTCATTCTGGGCGGGCAGATGGAAATCGGGCTGCAAGACGGCAGCTCGCGCATCTTCAATCCAGGCCAGCATTTCTATTCGGCCGACGTGTTGCCGGCTGGGCAGCGTTTCGACGCCCAGGTGCATGGCCACTGGAGCCGGCAGGTCGGCGACGAGCCTTTGGCCACCGCGTTCGTGCGCGGCTGATGGGCGTGCAGCGCACGGCCATCAAGAACGTGCTGGGCAACACCCTGGACAAGCTGGGTGAAGACATCGTCTCTGGCCGCCACCCACCCGGCAGCAGCCTGCCGCCCGAGCCCACGCTGTGCGAACAACTGGGCGTCAGCCGCACGGTGGTGCGCGAGGCGGTGAAGTCGCTGGTGGCCAAGGGCTTGCTGATCACCGGCCCCAAGCTGGGTACCCGGGTGCTGTCCTCCGACCAGTGGAACTGGTTCGACCCCGAAGTGGTGCTTTGGCAGAGCAAGGCCGGGCTGACGCGCGAGTTCCTGCGCGAAGTGCAGGAGTTGCGACGCGTCATCGAGCCCGCAGCCGTGCGGTTGGCTGCCGAGCGCGCCACCGCGGCCGACCTGGCCGATCTGGAAGGGGCCTACACCGGCATGCGCGACGCCATCGAGCACGGCGGCGACTACGTGCATCACGACCTGGCGTTCCACCAGGGTCTGCTGCGCGCGAGCCACAACCGCATGGTGGCGCAGATGAGCAAGGCACTCGGTGCGCTCTTGCGCACGGCCTTCGAAATATCGACGGCGCGGCCTTATGGGCCTGCGTCTTCATTGCAGATGCACCGTGACGTGCTCGACGGCGTGATGGCGCGCGACACTGCGAAGGCCGAACAGGCGGCGCTGAAGTTGATCGACAGTGCGCGCGACGACATTGAGCATGTGCTGGCTTCGCGTCGCAAGCTGCCTTCGGTGTCTGAACCGGCGCAACGCCTGAAAGGCCGCCAGCCCCGTCTTGTCAAAGGAGTTGCCTGATGAAAGTCTTGATCACCGGCGGTGCCGGTTTTGTCGGTGCGCGGTTGGCGCGCGAATTGCTGCGCACCGGCCTGCTCGGTGGCCGGGCCATCGAGCAGTTGGTGCTGGCCGACCAGGTGCAGGCGCCGGCCGACTTGGTGGCCGACCCGCGGGTGCTCAGCCGCGTGGGGCCGCTGCTGGCTGCGTGCGAGGGCTTGCGCGATGAATCCTTCGACGGCGTGTTCCATCTGGCTTCGGCTGTGTCGGGCGAGTGTGAAGCCGATTTCGACCTCGGCCTGCGCAGCAACCTGGACAGCACGCGCGCGCTGCTCGACGCGCTGCGCCACCGGCAAGGGCAGGTTCAGGGCCAGGGTGTGGCGCCGACACGGCTGGTGTTCAGCAGCTCGGTGGCGGTGTTCGGCCCCGACCCCGCAGTGCCGTTGCCGACGGTGGTGGCCGACACCACGCTGCCCGCGCCGCAAACCAGCTACGGCACGCACAAGCTCATCTGTGAGCATCTGGTGTCCGACTACACGCGCAAGGGCTACATCGACGGCCGTGCGGCCCGTTTAATGACCGTCACGGTGCGCCCGGGGCGGCCCAACGGTGCCGCCAGTTCTTTCTTCAGCGGCATCATCCGCGAGCCGCTGGCGGGCGTGGAATCGGTTTGCCCGGTCGCGCCCGAAGTGCGACACCCGGTGTCGTCGCCGGCGCTCACGGTGCGCGGCCTGATCAAGGTGTTCGAAGCCAGCCGCGAGGCTTTTGTCGGCCGCACGGCGCTCAACCTGCCGGGCTTGAATGTCAGCGTGCAGCAGATGCTGGACGCACTGGCAGCCGTGGCGGGGCCGAGGGTGCGAGCCCTGGTGCGCTTCGAGCGTGACGAAAGAATTGCCGGCATCGTCGCCAACTGGCCCAGCGGCGCCACGGCGCAGCGCGCTGCCGGGCTCGGCCTGCTGCCCGAGCACAGCTTCGAAGACATCATCCGGCAGTACATCGCCGACTGCGCATCCCACCCTGAAGCCCTGAAGGGACTGAACCCATGAACCAGATCGACCTGAAGGGCCGCGTGGCGGTCGTTACCGGCGGTGCGCAAGGCATCGGCTATGCCATTTGCGAACGCATGCTGCAAAGCGGCGCCACGGTGGTGATCTGGGACGTGGACGCCGAGCGCATGCGCTCTGCACACCAGGCCCTGTCGCCACTGGGGAACATCGCTACCCACCAGGTTGAACTGACCGACGACGCTGCCGTGGCCGCCGCAACGGCGCAGCTGGTGCAGCAGTCGGGTCGCATCGACATCCTGGTCAACAACGCCGGCATAACGGGCGGCAACGGCACCACGTGGGATCTCGACCCCGCCGTGTGGCGCCGCGTCATCGAAGTCAACCTGATCGCTCCCTACCTGACCTGCCGCCACGTCGTGCAGGCGATGTTGAAGACGGGTTACGGCCGCATCATCAACATCGCATCGGTGGCTGGCAAGGAAGGCAACCCCAACGCCAGCCACTACAGCGCCAGCAAGGCCGGCTTGATTGCGTTGACCAAGAGCCTGGCCAAGGAAGTGGCGACAAAGGGCATCCTCGTCAATGCCATCACACCGGCGGTGGCCAAGACGGCCATGTTCGAGCAGATGACGCAGGCGCACATCGACTACATGCTGGGCAAGATTCCAATGGGGCGTTTCCTGGAGGTGCAGGAACTGGCCGCGATGGCCGCCTGGCTGGCCAGCGAAGAATGTTCTTTCAGCACCGGTGCGGTGTTCGACCTGACCGGCGGACGCGCCACGTACTGAGCCGCCTGGCAGCGCAAGGGCACGCGCAAGGGCACACGCAAGGGCACACGCAAGGGCACACGCAAGGGCACGCGCAAGCACGCGCAAGAGCGGGCCCAAACGCAGGCGCCGGAGCGCCCGGTCAGCCGATGCGCCCGAGCAGCAGGTACTCCATCAGTGCCTTCTGCACGTGCATGCGGTTCTCGGCTTCGTCCCAGACGACGCTTTGCGGCCCATCGATCACTTCAGCCGTGACCTCTTCGCCGCGGTGCGCAGGCAGGCAGTGCATGAACAGCGCGCCGGGCTGTGCCACCGCCATCATCTCGTCGTCCACGCACCAGTCGACAAAGGCCTTGCGGCGCTCCTCGTTCTGCGCCTCGTAGCCCATGCTGGTCCACACGTCGGTGGTCACCAGGTGCGCACCTTCACAGGCTTGCAGGGGATGGTTGAAGACCTTGTAGCACCCGGTGTTGCTGATGCCGGCCAGCGCGGGGTCGACTTCATAGCCACTGGGCGTGCTGACGTGCAGCTTGAAGTCCAGAATTTCGGCGGCCTGCAGCCAGGTGTTGGCCATGTTGTTGCCGTCGCCCACCCAGGCCACGACCTTGCCGGCGATGCTGCCCCGGTGTTCGATGTAGGTGTAGATGTCGGCCAGGATCTGGCACGGGTGGTACTCGTTGGTCAGGCCGTTGATCACCGGCACGCGCGAGTGCGCGGCAAAGGCTTCGAGCTTGGTCTGCTCGTAGGTGCGGATCATCACGATGTCGACCATACGGCTGATCACGCGCGCCGTGTCTTGCACCGGCTCGGCGCGGCCCAGGTGGCTGTCCCCGGTCGTCAGGTGCACCACCGAGCCGCCCATCTGGTACATGCCGGCCTCGAAGCTGACGCGGGTGCGCGTCGAGGCCTTCTCGAAGATCATTGCCAGCGTGCGATCGACCAGCGGCGTGTACTTCTCGTAGTTCTTGAAGCGCTTCTTGATGGTCGCCGCGCGCTCGAACAGGTAGGCGTATTCCTCGGCGCGGAAGTCCTTGAACTGCAGGTAGTGCTTG
>JBBQMM010000203.1:0-7865 GCA_038328935.1 Burkholderiales bacterium | reverse complement strand
GCGCATCATCTTTCGCCATATCCTGCCCAACACGATCTCGACGGTGATCACGTTCATTCCGTTTACCGTCATCGCCGCCATCACCTACATCACGGCGCTCGACTTTCTGGGCTGGGGGCTGCCGCCGCCGACACCCAGCATCGGCGAACTGCTCAAGCAGGGCACCGCCAGCCTGACCACAGCGCCGTGGATCGTGAGTTCGGCCTTCGCAGCGCTGGTGTTCATTCTCACGGTCGTGACCTTCATCGGCGAGTCCATCCGCGAGGCCTTCGATCCGCGCAAGTTCACCGTCTACAAATGAGGCCCGACATTCCATGAAGACAAGCCGTACCGGCCTGTTGGCCGTGCTGACCATCACCTTGGCCCTGTTGGCTGCCTGCGGCAAGGAGCCCGCCCCGGCCGACAAGCCCGCGGCCGCCGCTCGTGACAACACGGCCGAGGTGCAGGAGTACTACAAGACGAAGATCGCGGTGCCGCCGGCGGTGCGAGAGGCGTTCGAGCGCGGCGAGATCAAGCAGGCAGACATCGACAAGCGCAGCGCGGCGGGGGAGTTCCCGAAGTTCTTCCGCGTTGCCACACCGCAGGACATTCCTGCCAGCCTGGTGTGGGAAGACGGCTCCGACCTGCCCGAATTCGCTTCGCCGCAGGCCCAGAAGGGCGGCACGTACCGTTCCTTCATCGACGATTTTCCGCGCACCCTGCGCACCACCGGTCCGGACGCCAACGGCAGTTTTCGCCCCTACATCCTGGACGACAACACGATGTTTTTCGCGCGCCGCCACCCGAACGACACGTCGATCGGGCCGAGCGGGTTTCGCTACTACCCCGGCATTGCCAAATCGTGGGCGGTGGACCGTGCCGGCAAGCAGGTGTTCGTGCGCATCGACCCCGACGCACGGTGGTCGGACGGCCAGCCGATCACGGTGGACGACGTCTTCTTTCTGTTCTTCTTCTACCAGAGCACCTACATCCGCCAGCCTTGGTACAACAACTGGTACACCCGCAGCTACACCGGCGTCACCCGCTACGACAAGCTGACCTTCTCGATCGGCATGCCCGAGATGAAGCCCGACGTGGTGGCGCACGTGCTCGAGGTGGACCCGATTCCGGCCCACTTCTTCAAGGAGCTGGGTGACGACTTCGCCGAGCGCTACCAATGGCGCCCGCAGCCCACCTCGGGCGCGTACGTGGTGCGCGACGAGGACATCAAGAAGGGCCAGTCCATCGCGCTCACGCGCAACAAGGACTGGTGGGCGAAGGACAAGAAATTCTGGCGCTACCGCTACAACTTCGACCGCATATTCCTCAACGTCATCCGCGACACGCCCAAGGCCTTCGAGGCCTTCAAGAAGGGCGACATCGACACTTTTGGCCTGACGCTGCCGACCTACTGGTACGACAAGCTGCCCGACAGCGACCCGTTGGTGCAGGGCGGCTATGTGGCGAAGTCGGTGTTCTACAACCAGATTCCCCGGCCGACCTACGGCTTGTACATGAACCAGGCGCGCCCGCTGCTGGACAACCACGACGTGCGCGTCGGCATCCAGTACGCCACCGACTGGGACAAGGTGATCAAGGAGTACTTCCGGGGCGACTATGTGCGCATGCGCACCACGTCCGATGGCTACGGCGAGTTCACCGAGCCGACCATTCGGCCGCGCGGCTATTCCATCGACAAGGCGCTCGACGCATTCGCCAAGGCCGGCTTCACCAAGCGCGGGGCCGACGGCATCCTGGTCAACAGCGCCGGCCAGCGCCTGTCGTTCACCGTCACCAGCGGCTGGGACCATCTGCGCGACGTGCTGACCATCCTGCGCGAGCAGGCCGCCAAGGCCGGCCTGGAGTTCCGCATCGAGGTGCTGGATGGCACGGCGGCCTGGAAAAAGGTGCAGGAAAAGCAGCACGACATCCAGTTCACCGCCGTCAGCGTTTCGCCCGAGATGTACCCGCGCTATTGGGAGAGCTATCACTCGGTGAATGCCTACGAGCAGGCGTTTTTGGCTGACGGCAAACCCAACCCCGAGCGCAAGCCCAAGCCGAACACCAACAACCTGCAAAGCATCGCGATCCCTGAGCTGGACAAGATGATCGAGACTTACCGCGCTTCAGGCGACGCCAAGGAGATGAAGCGCCTGGCCTTTGCGATGGAAAAGATCCTCTACGAAGACGCGTCGTTTGCGCCCGGCTTCGTGACGCCGTTCTACCGCGTGGGCTACTGGCGCTGGATCAAGTGGCCCGAGGGTTTCAACGCCAAGCTCACGCGCTCCAGCAACGAGCTGTGGCTGGCCTGGATCGACGCCGACCTGAAAAAGGAAGTGGAAGAGGCGCGCAAGGCTGGCAAGACCTTCCCGCCGATCATCGAAAAGCATGACCAATACCGCGACCGCGACCGCTAGCGCTAGCGCTAGCGCAGCCGGCCGCAGCGGCGAACCGCTGCTCGACGTGCGCGACCTGGCGGTCGAGTTCGACACCGAGGCCGGCCTCGTGCGGGCCGTGGACGGTGTGAGCTTTTCGGTCCGCGCGGGGCAGACGCTGGGCATCGTGGGCGAGTCCGGCTGCGGCAAGAGCGTCACGGCCTTGTCGATCCTGCGGCTGCTGCCCCAACCCATGGGCCGCATTGCCGCCGGGCAGGTGCTGTTCAAGGGCCAGGACCTTGTGCAGGCACCGCAGCAGACCATCGAAGCGGTGCGCACGGGGCAGATCGGCATGATCTTCCAGGAGCCCATGACGGCGCTCAACCCTGTGCACCGCATCGGCAAGCAACTCGCCGAAGCCTTCTTGCTGCACCAGGACGTGACGCCGCGCACCGCGCTCGAGCGCTCGATCGAGGTGCTGAAGAAAGTCGGCATCCCGTCGCCCGAGATTCGCGCGGGCGAGTACCCGCACCAGCTGTCCGGCGGCATGCGCCAGCGTGTCGTCATCGCCATGGCGCTGGCTTGCCGGCCGGCACTGGTGATTGCCGACGAGCCGACCACGGCGCTGGATGTGACGATCCAGGCGCAGATCCTGGAGCTGATGAAGCAGCTGCAGGACGAGACCGGCATGGCCATCATCCTGATCACGCACGACCTGGGCGTCATCGCCGAGACCTGCGACGACGTGCTGGTGATGTACGCCGGGCGCGTGGCCGAACAAGGCAGCGCCGACGACATCTTCTACCGGCCCGCCCACCCCTACACCCGCGGCCTGCTCGAGTCGATTCCGCGCCTGGAATACCGGCGCAAGACCCGGCTCAAGACGATCGAAGGCCTGGTGCCGGGGCTGATGGATCTGCCGGCCGGCTGCCGCTTCAACAACCGCTGCGAGTACCGGATAGACGCCTGCGTGGCCTCCGCGCCGAAGATCGAGCTGATGAGGACCCCCAGGCCGACGACGAGCGCCGTCCACCCCCCGAGTGAGCCGGAAGACCCGGGAACGGCCCTTGGCTTGCTTCAGAGCGACGGCCACGGTGTGAGCTGCCACCGCTGGCGCGAGCTGCCGGCCTGGAAGGAGCCGGTCGCTTGAGCACGCCGGGCCGCGCCAAGGCGAGTACCTCAATGCGCAGCACGGAGCTCGCCTGATGAGCACGCCGCTGTTGCAGATCGAAGAACTGCGCACCTACTTCCCGGTGCGCGGCGGCGTGTTCCTGCGCGCGCGGGCGCAGTGCAAGGCGGTGGACGGCGTGTCGCTGTCCATCTGGCCCGGCGAGACGCTGGGGCTGGTGGGTGAGTCGGGCTGCGGCAAGTCCACGCTGGGCAAGTCGGTGGTGCGGCTGGTGCAGCCCACGGCCGGCCGCATTCTGTTCGAGGGCACTGACCTGGCGGGCTTGAGCACCCGGCAGCTCAAGCCGTTTCGGCGCCAGATCCAGATGATCTTTCAGGACCCGGCCGATTCGCTCAACTCGCGGCTGACGGTGGGCAGCATGCTGGAGGAGCCGTTCATCATCCACGGCATCGGTGACGCGGCTTCGCGGCGCGAGCGCGTGCTGGAACTGCTGCGCATCGTCGGGCTGCAACCCGTGGCCATCGACCGCTTTCCGTTCGAGTTTTCAGGCGGCCAGCGGCAGCGCATCGGCATCGCGCGGGCCATTGCGCTGGACCCCAAGCTGATCATCTGCGACGAACCGGTCTCGGCGCTCGACGCCTCGATCCAGAGCCAGGTGCTCAACCTGTTGCTCGACCTGCAGGAACGGCTGAACCTGAGCTACCTGTTCATTGCCCACGACCTGGCGGTGGTCAAGCACGTGTGCGACCGCATCGCCATCATGTACCTCGGGCACATCGTCGAGTCGGGCGACGGCGACGAGGTGCACCATCACCCGCGGCACCCGTACACGCAGGCCCTCATCTCGGCCATCCCGCGGCCGGTGCCGCGCCGCGAAAGCTACCGGCAGGTGCTGACCGGCGAGGTGCCTTCGCCGATCAACCCGCCGCCGGGCTGCCCCTTTCAGACGCGCTGCCCGCATGCCCAGGCGATCTGTCGCGAGCAGTTGCCGGCATTGCGTGAGGTGTCGGGTACCGGCCGCGCCGTGCATGTAGTCGCCTGCCATTTCGACCTGTAGCTGGTCGTGTGCCAGTGTTGCGAAGGCTGTCAATTCGGCCGTTGCCGGCCCCGACCGCTGTTCCGCGAGCCTCGGCCTCCCAACACGGCCGGGCAGGGTCGGAAAAGCCGTCTTTGAATTCCCGATCCTCTGAGTTCCCCATCCTCCCTTGCACGCGAGTCACTAAATGGCTAAGCTGGTAAGCGTTTAGATGCTTATCACCAAAGCCGCACATGCAAAGCGAAGAAACCACCCGACTCACGGTCACGGTCTCCCGTGAAACCGATCTGGCCTTGCGCGCCTATCTTGGAGCGCAAGGCATGCGCAAGGGCGACCTGTCGAAGTTCATCGAAGACGCGGTGCGCTGGCGGATGTTCGACCAAGCGGTACAGGGGGCCAAAGCCAGGAACGCTGCCCTTGATCCTGCTGACCTTCAGTCGGCCATCGACGAGGCTTGTGCTGCAGTGCGCAGCGAAATGTGGTCAGCGCCTTTGAAGACGTTGTAGCCGCCGATGCGGCTCATCCTCGACACCAACGTCCTCATCGCCGCCCTCATCACCCGAGGCACGCCACCCGATCAACTCTACGAGGCGTGGCGCGATGGGCGGTTCACGCTCATCACTTGCGAACTGCAACTTGAAGAGATTCGTCGCATCACTCGGCGTGAGGCCGTGCGGTTTCGTATTCACCCGGCCGAGGCTGGGCGCATGGTCAATGACTTGCGCCGGCTCGCAACTGTGGTGGACAAGCTGCCCGTGGTGGACGGTTCGCCTGACCCCTACGACAACTTTCTGCTGGCCATGGCTGGAGTTGGACGCGCGGACCTCCTGGTCAGTGGCGACAGACGCGATCTGCTGTCGCTGACCAACCATCAAACAACGCGCATCGTGACGGCGCGCACCGCCATCCAACTGCTGGGCACTTGAGCAATGTCACGGGCACTTGCCCGAACGCCTTGCTAACTTCGACTCCTCGCCGGCGCCGCAGCACGGCCAGCTGAGCAAGTTCTCGCTGCTGCTGCCCATCAACCCCGCCGCTCGGCGGGGTTGCCGCTTTCGAAGGTCATCGAGCAGAATGTGCCAGAAGTCCAAAGGGTCGGGTTCTCCCAATTTCCATCGGACGCTCTCCCCAGGCGCAGGGGCGGGACATCGAATGAGCCTGACCGGAATACCGGGGAAATGGGAGGCCTGGCCCTGACAACCTCAACGCGTGCATGCCGCGCGGCGGCCCGGCCTGACGGCTTCAGGCAGCGGCCAACCCGGCCCGGCGGCCCGGCGCGGCCCCCACGTTTGCAGTTCCTGCGTGTCATGGCGGGTCTCTACCATTTCAAGCATCCCACACCCCCAGGAGCGCGCGCCCATGCATTCGAACCTTCGTACCTTGTACTCGCTGGTGGCGCTGTGCGCGGCCAGCCAGCTTTCGGGCTGCATCAGCCTGGGCGGCACCAAGAGCGAGGGCGCCAGCACCAGCGCGCCGGCCGCTGCCGCTGCGCCGGCTGCACCCAAGGTGGGCCCCGGCATGAACGACCGTGGCGAAGTGACCGACCCGCGCAAGGTCGAAGCCGGCTATGGCCAGAAGGTCAAGGGCATTGACGATTGGGAAGGCGAAATCACCGGCAAGCCCGCCTCCGGCAGCAAGTTCTCGCAACTCAAGATCGGCATGTCGGCCGCCCAGGTGCAGGCGCTGCTGGGACCACCCAGCGACCAGGGCGCCCACGTCACGGGCAAGGCGTTCATTCCTTTCTATTTCGGTTCTGACCGCTACCGCTATGAGGTGGTCTACAAAGGCCAGGGCCGGCTGCTGTTTGCCAGCAGCGCCGGTTTCGGCTGGAATGCCAATACGCACCTGATCTGGATCATCCACAGCGCCAGCGAGCCCGGCACGCGCTGAGAGGCTGAGCCTTTGCGCGAGCCCGGCTGCGCGGGTGAGTGTGGCCGTGGCTGGCGCCGGGCACTGCGAGCAGGCGGGGTGTCCCCTGGGCCGTCAGGCCCGCGGCTGCTGGACTAGGATGGTGTGTTGTTCGTTGACCGGCCTGCTGGCCGATTTCGACACCCCCTGCACCCAGCCTGAACCCCGCCCGAACCCCGCATGACTGTCGATCTGAACTCCACACCCCGGGCTTCAAGGTGGCCCGGTTCGCCTCGTCCGCCGGCAGCCGGTTGCTGAGGCGGCACCCGTGCAACGGCGCACCGCAATGGCGGCGTCATTCCTGGCGGCGGCCGGGGCCAGCACCCTGGCAGGCTGCGGCGCCTGGTGGCGGCCCAGCCCCATCACGATGAACGTGCTGCACGACCACGAGGCCTGCGCCAAGCGCGCCGACGTGCTGCTGGTGCTGCTGCCGGGCGCGCACATGGCGCCCGAAGAGCTGCAGCGTGAAGGCTTCGTGCAGGCCGTGCGCCAGCGCGGTCTGGCGGTCGACATGGCGCTGGTGGACAGCCACCTGGGCTACGTCTACGACGGCACTTTGTTTGAGCGCCTGCATCACGACGTGCTGGCACCCGCGCGTGCCCAGGGCTGGCAGCGCATCTGGCTGGCCGGCATCTCGTTGGGCGGTTACGCAGCGATGGGCTATGCGATGCGCAACCCCGGCATGGTGGAAGGCATCTTCACCATCGCGCCCTACCTGGGCCGCCAGCCGCTGGTGCAGGAGATTGCTTCGGCGCGTGCGCAGGGTCGCAGCCTGCAGCAGTGGCTGGCGGAGTCGAGCCCGCGCGACGACACCGACACCGACCACGCGCTGTGGCGGTGGCTGGTGCAGCGGCCGCAAGACGCGCCGGCGCTGTACCTGGGCTACGGCCTGGACGACCGCTTTGCCGTTGGCCACGCGCTGATGGCCCAGACCTTGCCCGCTTCACGCGTGAGCACCGCGCCCGGCGGTCACGACTGGCCGCCCTGGCGCACCTTGTGGGCGCAGTGGCTGGACCAGGGCCTGCTGCCGCGCCGGTGTCGCACATGACGCCGACGGGTGCACCGGCCCCTCTGGCGCCCACCGCCGTGCTGGCGCAGTCGCTGGTCTGCGCTGCCGGCGTCGGCGTGGCGGCTCTGGCGCACTGTCTGCGCGACAACCGCTCGGCGCTGCGGCCCAACACTTTCACCAGCGAGCCGCTGCCCACCTGGGTCGGTGAAGTGCCCCACCTGATGGGCCTCGGCACCCTGCCTGCAGCGCTGGCCCACTGGGACTGCCGCGCCACCCGTCTGGCCTGGCTGGGCCTGCAGGCCGACGACTTCATGGGCGCCACGCGCACCGCCTGCCAGCGCTGGGGCGCGGCGCGCGTGGGCCTGGTGCTGGGCACGTCGGCGTCGACGATCGGTATCTCGGAGCAGGCCTACCGTGCGCTCGACGACC
>JBBQMM010000202.1:0-7865 GCA_038328935.1 Burkholderiales bacterium | reverse complement strand
GTGACGCCTTCCGAATCCAGCAGCGTGCCGCCCAGCAACTGGCGGCGGGCGATGACGACGTTGTCGGCGGGGTGGATGCGGATGTGGGGTGACATGCGTGCTCAGCTGCGGTTCTAGCGGTCAGCCGTCGATGAGCGCCGGGTCCCAGGCGTGCACCGTCTGTCGCTGCTCACCCAGTTTTTCGATGCCCAGCGTCATCACGTCGCCCGGCTTCAGGTAGACCGGGTGGGGCTTTTGCCCCAGGCCCACGCCGGGCGGCGTGCCCGTGGTGATCAGGTCGCCAGGGTTCAGCGTCATGAACTGGCTCAGGTGGCTGACGATCTGCGCCACCGTGAAGATCATGGTCCTGGTGTTGCCGGTCTGGAAGCGCTTGCCGTTGACGTCCAGCCACATGGCCAGGTTGTGCACGTCGCCCACCTCGTCGGCGGTCACCAGCCAGGGGCCGGTGGGGCCGAAGGTGTCGCAGCCCTTGCCCTTGTCCCACTGGCTGCCGCGCTCGAGCTGGTATTCACGCTCGGACACATCGTTGACCACGCAGTAGCCGGCCACGTGCGCCAGCGCATCTGCTTCGCTGACGTAGCGCGTGCGGCTGCCGATGACCACACCCAGCTCCACCTCCCAGTCGCTCTTCACGGAACCCTTGGGCAGCACCACCGGGTGGTTGCAGCCCACGGCGCTGTCCACCGTCTTGGTGAAGACGATGGGTTCTTTCGGAATCGGCATGTTCGATTCGGCAGCGTGGTCGGCATAGTTCAGGCCGATGGCCATGAACTTGCCCATGCCGGACCAGGGCACCGCCAGGCGGCCCTGCGGCACCACGGGAAGCAGGTTCAGGTCGATGGCCTTCAAGGCGGCCAGGCCCTGGGGCGACAACGTGGCGGGTGTGATGTCGGCCATCAGGCCCGACAGGTCACGCACCTGGCCGGTGGCGTCCAGCAGGCCGGGCTTCTCTTGGCCCTTGGGGCCGTGGCGGAGTAATTTCATGAGGGGAATCCTTTAGGGGGTACTGAATCAGGAAGGCGGCGTTCAGAGCGACCAGCCGCCGTCGACGATGGCAGCCGTGCCGGTGGTGAAGCGGGATTCGTCGCTGGCCATGTAGACCGCCAGGGCGGCGATTTCTTCCGCGGTTCCCAAGCGCCCCATCGGCTGGCGCGCGATGAACAGGGCCTCCACCTGTTGCGGGGTCTGGCCGCTGCTCTGGGCCAGTGCCGAAATGCGGTCGCGCAGCGAAGGCGACTCTACCGTCCCCGGGCAGATGGCATTGCAGCGCACGCCCTTGGTGATGAAGTCCAGCGCCACCGACTTGGTCAGCCCGATGACGGCTGCCTTGGTGGCGCCGTAGACAAAGCGGTTGGCAGCCGCCTTCACGCTGCTGGCACCCGAAGCCACGTTGATGATGGAGCCCTGGCCCTGTGCCAGCATGCCCGGCATGAAGGCCTTGATGGTGCGGAACATCGAGCGCACGTTGAGGTTGAAGGCCTGGTCCCATTCATCCTCGGTGCAGTCCAGCACGGTGCCGTGGTGCACGAAGCCGGCGCCGTTGAAGAGCACGTTCACCTGGGCGTGACGTGCGGCGCAGGCGTTGATGGCGGCGGGGTCCAGCACGTTCAGCGCTTCGGTGACGAATCCGTCTTCAGCGCGCAGGCCCTGCAGCAGATCGAGGCGGATGTCGGTGGCGATCACGCTTGCGCCTTCACGCGCAAAGGCTTCTGCCACGGCGCGGCCGATGCCTTGGCCGGCAGCGGTGACGAGCGCGGTCTTGCCTTGCAGTCTTGCAGTCATGGTGTCCTCGGGGTGGTGGGTACTGGAGGGGACTTGAAAAAAGAAGCGGAGAGTGCCTGTGGCACGAACAGTGCAGGCTCAGCGCGGCACCAGCTTCGCGCCGCTGAGCTGCTCTTGCGCTTCCACCAGCGAGGGCACGAACTTCTTGCCATGGCCCAGCGCGCTGGCAATGGCCAGGCTCTGGTGCACGGCCTGGCCCATCACGCTGGGGATGGCCAGGTTCTCGGCCAGGTGGGTGTAGTAGCGCACGTCCTTGCGCGCGTTGTCCAGCTCGAACAGCAGCCCTTGCATATCGCCTTGCAGCGTCTTCGCCATGGCCTGGAACAGCCCGCAGTTCACTGGGCCCAGGCTGACGAGGTCGACCAGCTTTTGCAGGTCGATGCCCGCGCGCTGGCCGACGGCAAAGGCCTCTGCCGTGGCGGTGCAGATGGCCTGGGCGATGAAGTTGTTCAACAGCTTGATGGTGTGGCCCGCACCCGGGCCACCGACGTGAAAGATGTTTTCGGCAAAGGCGCCGATGACCGGCTGCAGGCGCGCAAAGACCTCGGGCTCGGCACCCACCATCACGTTCAGGCGCCCGGCCTCGGCTTCTACCGGCGTGCGCGACAGCGGGGCGTCGACGAAGTTCACGCCGGCGGCCGCGCAGCGCTCGCGCAGGCGGGCGCTGGAATCGGGCTCGCTGGTCGAGCAATCCACGATCACCAGCCCGCTCCGGGCGCCGGCCAGCAGGCCGCCCTCGCCCAGCACCGCGGCTTCCACCTGCGGCGAGCCGGTGACGCAGATGAACACGAACTCGTTGCCTGCGGCCAGCTGCGCCAGCGTGGCGCATGGCGTGGCGCCGGCGGCCAGCAGGTCGGCGACGCGCTCGGCGTTGCGGTGCACCGTGAGCGACAGGTGGTGGCCCTTGGCCAGCAGGTGCTTGGCCATGCCGTGGCCCATCATGCCGCTGGCGCCTACAAATCCGATTTTTGATGCGATGTTGGTCATCTGATTGCTCCTCAACCGCGCCCGACGAACGGCATCTTGGTGGCCATGACGTTGACGAACAGCATGTTGGCCGACAGCGGCATGCGCGCCATCGTCATGAAAGCCTCGACGACGGCTGACAAGTCCATGCGCGGCTCGGCTTTCATGCTGCCGTCGGCCTGCGGCACGCCTTGCACCATGCGCGCGGTCATCTCGCTGGCGGCGTTGCCGATGTCCAGCTGGCCCACCGCGATGTCGAACGGCCGGCCGTCCAGTGCCGCGGTCCTGGTCAGCCCGCTGATGGCGTGCTTGGTGGCGGTGTAGGCAATCGAACCAGGCCGCGGTGCATAAGCCGAGATCGAGCCGTTGTTGATGATGCGCCCGCCCATCGGCAACTGGTGCCGCATCAACTTGAAGGCCTGGCTGAGGCAGTAGAAGCTGCCGTTGAGGTTGGCGTCGACGACGCGGCGCCACTCCTCACCGCTGACGAGGTCGGGCGTGGTCGATGCCAAGCCCATGCCGGCGTTGTTGAACAGCAGGTCCAGCCGGCCCCAGCGCTGCTTGACCGCTTCGAAGGCGGCCGCCACCTGTTCTTCACGGCCCACGTCGGTGGGCAAGGGCAGCGCGTTGGCTGCGTTGGCGCCGGCGGCGGCAGCGGTCTCTTGCAAGGCTTCCAGGCGACGGCCGACCAGGGCGACGGCCCAGCCATCGTTGAGCAGGGCCAGCGAACAGACGCGGCCGATGCCCGAGCCTGCGCCGGTGACGAGTGCAATCTTCATGGGTTCGTGTGCTCTTCAGTGGTTGTCTTTGGGCACGGCAGCGCCGCGCTGGCCGACGAGAAAGTCGAAATCGGCGCCTTCGTCGGCCTGCAGCACGTGGTCGATGTAAAGCTTCCAGTAGCCGCTGCTCATGGCGGGTGGGGGCGGCTGCCACAGCGCGCGGCGGCACTCCAGTTCGGCGTCGTCCACGTGCAGGTGCAGCTTGCGGCCCGCCACGTCCAGCGTGATGAGGTCACCGTTGTGCACCAGCGCCAGCGGGCCGCCGGCGGCGGCCTCGGGCGTGGTGTGCAGCACCACGGTGCCGTAGGCAGTGCCGCTCATGCGTGCGTCGCTGATGCGCACCATGTCGGTCACGCCCTTCTTCAGCACCTTGGGCGGCAGCGGCATGTTGCCCACCTCGGCCATGCCGGGGTAGCCCTTGGGGCCGCAGTTCTTCAGCACCAGGATGCAGGTTTCATCGACATCCAGGTTCTCGTCGTCGATGCGGGCATGGAAGTCGTGGCTGTCCTCGAACACCACCGCGCGGCCGGTGTGCTGCATCAGCGCCGGCGTGGCTGCACTGGGCTTGATGACGGCGCCACGCGGCGCCAGGTTGCCGCGCAAGATGGCGATGCCGGCCTTTTCCTTGAACGGCGCGGCCATGGTCTTGATGACGTCGGCGTTGTAGTTCTGTGCGTCGGCGATGTTGTCGCCCACCGTCTGGCCATTGGCCGTGACGGCATCCAGGTGCAGCGTGGCCGCTATCTCTTTCATCACCACCGGCAGGCCGCCGGCGTAGCAGAAGTCTTCCATCAGGTACTGGCCCGAGGGCTGCAGGTTCAGCAGGCAGGGCATCTCGCTGCCCAGACGCTCGAAGTCGTCGACCGTCAGCTTCAGGTTCAGTCGGCCGGCGATGGCGATGAGGTGGATCACGGCATTCGTGCTGCCACCGATGGCCGCCAGCGTGCGGATGGCGTTCTCGAACGCCTCGCGGGTCAGCACCTTGGAAATGGTCTGGTCCTCATGCACCATGTCGACGATGCGGCGGCCGGCATTGCGCGCAATCAGGTTGCGCCGGCCGTCCACCGCCGGATAGGCGGCGTTGCCGGGTAGACCGATGCCCAGCGCTTCCACCATGCAGGCCATGGTGCTGGCCGTGCCCATGGTCATGCAGTGGCCGTGGCTGCGGTGCATGCAGCTTTCGGCTTCGAAGAAGTCCGCCAGCTTCAGCGTGCCGGCGCGCACCTGTTCGCTCATGCTCCAGACACCGGTGCCACTGCCCAGTTCCTGGCCGCGCCATTTGCCGTTCAGCATGGGGCCGCCGCTGACACCGATGGTGGGCAGGTTGACGCTGGAAGCCCCCATCAGCAGGGAAGGCGTGGTCTTGTCGCAGCCCATCAGCAACACCACGCCGTCGAGCGGGTTGCCGCGGATGCTTTCTTCCACGTCCATGCTGGCCAGGTTCCGGTACAGCATCGCGGTCGGGCGCAGCAGCGTTTCGCCAAGACTCATCACCGGGAATTCGAGCGGAAAACCGCCCGCCTCGTAGACGCCGATCTTCACCTGCTCGGCCAGCGTGCGGAAGTGGCTGTTGCAGGGTGTCAGTTCACTGAAGGTATTGCAGATGCCGATGACCGGGCGGCCATCGAACTGGTCGTGCGGCACGCCCTTGCCCTTGACCCAGCTGCGGTAGGCAAAGCCGTCGCGGTCTTGTCTGCCGAACCACTGCTGGCTGCGCAGTTCGCTTGCCGGCTTGCGGCGCTTTGGGCTGGAGGGGTCGGACATTGCGTGCTGGCTTTCCCGGGTCGTGGTTGAAAAACGGCGGTGCAGATAGTATGGTGTGATGATTGAAAACGGCTGCGGGGGAACCCGGGGCTTGATGCGCAACCCCGGCTCCGACCCCAGCGAGCCTCACCCGAGTACCCGAGCATGACCCTGACCGACAAGCCGCATGTGCTGACCGCTTCGCGCCTGCCGCCGCTGTACCTGGAGCCTTTGCAGGCGGCTTACACGGTGCATGATCGCCTGCATGAAACCGACGCCGCCGCCTTCGAGCGCATCGCGCCGCTGGTGCAGGCCATCGCCGCCAGTGGCGAGAGCAAGGTGCCTGGCGAACTGATGGCGCAACTGCCGGCACTGAAGATGGTGTCGGTGATGGGCGTGGGCTACGACGGCGTCGATGTGGCCACCGCCCGACAGCGTGGCGTCATGGTCACGCACACCCCGGATGTGCTGAACGACGAGGTGGCCGACACCGCCATCGGTCTGATGTTGTGTGCCGCGCGCCAGCTGCCAGCGGCCGACCGCCATGTGCGCGAAGGCCGGTGGCCGAGCGGCCCGTTGCCGCTGTCGCGCAAGATGACAGGGGCGCGGCTGGGCATTGTCGGTATGGGCCGCATCGGCAAGGCCATTGCGCAGCGGGCGCAGGCCTTCAGCATGCCCGTGGCCTACACGGCGCGCTCGGCCAAACCCGAACTGCCCTATGCGTTTTATGCCACGCCTGCAGAACTGGCGGCGCACAGCGACTTCCTGGTCGTCATCACGCCTGGCGGTGCGGGCACGCGCAAGCTTATCGACGCCCAGGTACTGCGTGCGCTGGGCCCCAAAGGCATCCTGGTGAATGTGGCGCGCGGCTCGGTGGTGGATGAAGCGGCGCTCATCGAAGCCCTGCAGTCGGGCGCACTCGGCGGCGCCGCGCTGGACGTGTTTGAAGACGAGCCGCGCGTGCCACAGGCCCTGATCGACATGCCGCACGTGGTGCTGGCGCCGCACATCGGCAGCGCCACCCGCGAAACACGCCAGGCCATGGCCGACCTGGCCTTGAACAACCTGCGTCTGCACTTTTCGGGTCAGCCTGTGCTGACGCCGGTGGCTGAGCTGCGCGGTTGATGGCTGGGTTTGCCCCCCGGTTCTGGCAAGGGAAACCCCGTAATCCGGGGTCACCCAATCATCATACGATAGTGTCCCAGAGCGTCGACCCTGCAGGTGGCGCCAGGTAGTCCTTGAACTCGATTGGAGACAACACATGCAACTGAAGAAGATCGGTTTGGCCTGCGCCCTGGTGGCTTCGGGTCTGTGGGCTGCAGCCCCTGCGATGGCGCAAGAGAAGATCACCGTGTGGTGGGGCAAGGGTTTCTACAAGGCTGAAGACGATGCGCTGTACGCCGCCATCAAGAAGTTCGAAGCCAAGTTCCCCAAGTACAAGATCGACCTCAGCCTGTACGCACCGCAAGAAGCCATTCCGAAGACCGTGGCCTCTCTGGATGCAGGCAACCCGCCCGACGTGGCTTATGGCGACGTGTACGACTTCCAGGTGACGGCCAAGTGGGCCTATGAAGACAAGCTGGAAGACATCTCCAGCATCATCAGCCCGATACACGCGAAGTTCGAGCCGCGTGCGCTGTCCACCACCTTCCTCTACAACAACGGCAACCAGTCGCGCGCTTATTACGCCTTCCCGGTGAAGCAGCAGACCATGCACATCCAGTACTGGAAGGACATGCTGGCCGAGGCGGGTTTCAAGGACAGTGACATTCCCAAGGACTGGAACGGTTACTGGAATTTCTGGTGCGACAAGGTGCAGACGGCCTACCGCCAGAAGAGTGGCACACGGGCTTTCGGCACCGGGTTCCCGATGGGTGTGGATTCCAGCGACTCGTTCTTCTCGTTCCTGACCTTCATGGACGCCTACAACGTGAAGCTGGTCAGCGACACCGGCAAGCTGCTGGTCGACGACCCCACCGTGCGTGCCGGCCTGATCAGTGCGGTGCGTGACTACACGGCCGTTTATGGCAAGGGCTGCACGCCGCCCTCGTCCACCAACTGGAAGGACCCGGACAACAACGTGGCCTTCCACAACAAGACGATCGTGATGACACACAACGCGACGATCTCGATTGCGGCCAAGTGGCTGGACGACAGCAACAACCCCGCGCTCACGCAGGCGCAACGTGACACCGCAAAGGCCAACTACACCGAGAAGATTGCTACGGCTGGCTTCCCGACCAAGCCCGACGGCACGAAGATGACCTACCGCGCTGCGGTGAAGACCGGCGTCATCTTCAAGAGCGCCAAGAACAAGGCCGGTGCCAAGGCATTTGTCGCGTTCTTGCTTGAAGACGCCAACCTCACGCCTTATGTCGAGGGCTCGCTCGGGCGCTGGTTCCCGGTCACCAAGGCGGCGCAGCAAAGCCCTTTCTGGAAGGCCGATTCGCACCGGCTTGCGGTCTACAACCAGTTCATGGCTGGCACGCAGCCTTTTGAGTTCACCAAGAACTACAAGTTCACGGTGCTCAACAACGAGAACGTGTGGGCCAAAGCCATGAATCGCGTGCTCAGCGAGAAGGTGCCAGTTGAACA
>JBBQMM010000201.1:0-7900 GCA_038328935.1 Burkholderiales bacterium | reverse complement strand
CGGGCTGGTGGCGCGCGCAACAACCACGCGGGTGCGTGTCCGAGAGCTCGGCGGGGGGTGTTCCGGGAGAAAAAAAGGCGTTTGAAAAGCCTATCCCCAGCGCGTCAAAAGGCGTCCGATCTAGGCGCAAAGCACAGCCATAGCTCGAGCTATGGCGCGCATTTGCAACGACGAGCGGGCGGCTTTTGGCGTGTTGAGCGGGCCTGATCGAGAGACTCTCAGCCTCTCAGCTCTGCAGCAGCCAGTTGCCCGCTTCGAACTTCACCGGCGCAGCGGCTGCGTCGAAGCTGACACCTGCCGGGTCCCTGCCCTCGCGCAGCGCCTCCAGTTGCTGCTCCAGCAGCCGGCGCAGCATCACGATGCCCTTGTCGCTGGTGACCAGGTGCTCTTCAGAATGGCGCGCAATCACGCCCTGGCTGACCATCGCCTCCACGTCGTTGGGGCTGTCGCGGTGCTCGGCTTCGGTCATTTCCTGCCAGAGCTTGCCGTTCATGCGCGTGCGCATGCGGCCGAGTTCGCCAGGCTCGCGCACGCGGCCCACCACGTAAATGCGAAAGCTGTGGTCGTCGATGGGCAGCACCCAGCCCAGCGACTCGACGCGGCCGAAACGGCCCAGCTTGGGGCTCGGTATCACGCGCAGCGTGGGCAGGCCGGCTTCACTGATGCGGCGCAAGGTGCGACCGTCGGGCAGCGCGCGCAGCGACACCGTGCGCACGCCGTGCGCATGCGTCTGCCACTGCACCTGCGGCATCACCGCCATCTCCTTGACGAACTGCGTGCCGCTGAAGCTGGAATGCAGGATGACGACGTGGAAAGGGTCAACCAGGTTTTCGTAGTGCTGCAGCCAGTTGCAGGGGATGACTTGCGGACCGCCGCCACCGATGCTGCTGTCGTCGGCCTCTAAAAATTCACCCTCGTCCAGCACGTCCAGGCATTCGTAGCGCGGCAGCACCGGCTTCTTCTCGGGCGGACCCATGTAGGCCCAGAGCAGACCGTACAGCTCCTGCACCGGGTACCACGGCTGGCGGCGGCGGTCGCGCGCGCTGCCACCTTCGGGTTCACAGGGTTGCTCCAGGCAGTGGCCCTGCACGTCGTACAACCAGCCGTGATAGCAGCAGCGGATGCCGCGCTCTTCGACCTTCCCGTAGTACAGCGACGTGCCGCGGTGCGTGCAATGCGGGTACACCAGGCCGGGACGGCCACTGCCGTCGCGAAACAGGATCAGGTCTTCGCCCAACAGCCTGATCCGGCGTGGCGTGGCGCCCGCGTCGCCCGGCAGCCCGATGGGATGCCAGTACCGCCGCAGCAATTCGCCCATCGGCTTGCCCGGGCCCACTTCGGTGAGCTCGGCGCGGTGCGTCGGCGCGGGCCGGCCGTAGGCGGTCCCGGTGTCGGGCAGGATGGGAATCACGCGCTCGTTCATCGTCGGTTCCTCGCTTTTTCGGTTCCTTGGTTACGCCCCTGGTAGCAGCTGCAGCTCGTGCAGCGGCCACTCAATCGGCAGTGACACCCGCGGCCTTGATCAACTCGGCGATGCGCGGGTAGTCGGCCTGGTAACGCTCGATGAACTGCGCCGGTGTGTTGCCCAGCGGCTCGAAGCCAAACGCCGTCAGGCGCTGCGCGACCTCGGGCATGGAGGTGGTTTCACGCAATGCGGTCACCCACGCAGACTGGATGTCGGCCGGCAGCCGCGCCGGCGCGTAGATGCCGATCCAGCTGTCGATATCAAAACCCTTCCAGCCCTGTTCGGTGAAGGTGGGCACCTGCGGCATGGCCGACACGCGGCGGGTGCCGGCGATGGCCAGCACCTTCATCTTGCCGGCCTGAGCGTGGCCGCGTGCGGTGGCCGGGTTGGCCCAGGCGAAGTCGAGTGCGCTGCCGAACAGGTCGTTGTGCACCTGCGATTCAGACTTGTAGGGCACGTGCAGCAAGTCCGCGCCGCTCTGGCGTTTGAGCAGCTCGCCAAAAAGGTGCGCCGTGCTGCCCGTGCCCCAGGTGCCGTAGCTCAAGGGCTTGCCCTGCTTCTTCGCAAAGTCCACCAGGCCCTTGACGTCGCTGTAGGGCGCATCGGCCCGCGCGACGATCATCGGCCCGCCGGTGGCCACCATCGACAGCGGCGTGAAGTCGCGCACCGGGTCGTAGGGCACCTTGCTTTGCAGGATGGGCACGTTCACGTGCGTCAGCGGCAGCGTGAACATCACCGTGTAGCCATCGGGCGGCGACTTGGCCACGAAGTCGGCCGCGATGATGCCGCTGGCGCCGGGCTTTGCATCGACGATGACGGTCTGGCCCCAGCGCGTCTGCAGTTTGTCGGCAAAGGCGCGCGCCAGGGTGTCGATGGGGCCGCCGGCGGCGCCAAAGGGCACGATGCGGATCAGGCGGTTGGGGAAGGCAGGCGCCTGGGCCCACGCGGGACCCAGGGTCAGAGCACCCAGCGCGGCAACGAACGTTCGACGGTGAAGCATCAGGGTTCCTCTACAAGGCAGGTTGATCGACGAAGCTCGATGGTGGCCAAAAACCGGCATGCCGCCATCCAGACTTGTACCCCTGCACCCCTTGCACCCCTTGCACCCTTTACACCCTTCACACCATTTGCAGGGCCTGCACACGACACGCGATGACACGGACACCACCCTCAAAGCCCCACCTTTCGCCGCGCCGCGCCACCACGGTCGGCGCAGGCTGCGCAGTTTTGCGCCCGCGCGCGCCGAACGTGGGTGGGGCAACGCGCCGGACGGGCCATTCCTGCGGCCTGCGGCGTATCCTCAGGCGTCGGTGCGTGCGGCCCTTCGGCCCACCCCGCTTTCGCGAGATACCGCCGATGGCTTCAGACCCGAACATGACCGCGACTTCCACCTCAACCCCCACCCCCAACGCCAGCAAGCACATCCGCCTGACATCGCACCCCGGGCAGCAAGGCGCCGTGGGTGCGCCCGCGCTGCGCTGGGGCGCTGCCACGGCGGCCGAGCGCGGCCCGGTGGTGGGCACCACCGCCAACCGAAGCCAGCGCAACGTCATCGGCACGCACAGCGGCAGTTACGGCGTCTACCGTGCGCTGGCCGTGGCCGCTGGCAGCCTGTTGAAAGGCCACCGCGCCGACCTCACCAACACCGCGCCCACCGACCTGATCGGCCCCTACCCGCAGTGGGGCGACGCCCGCAAGATGGTCTCCATCGACCCCTGGGGCGCGAGCGTGCAGAGCGTGTTTGCCGAACAGCTGGCGCTGGGCTACGACATCAGGCCCACCATCGCCGTCACCAAGGCGCACATCCATCTGCCCGAAATCAAACAGGCACTGGCCTTTCAGCGCCTGCAGATCGACGGCAAGGTGCTGCTGGAAGACGCCTCGGCCACCGTCACCAAGGTGGCCGTGGAACCGGTGTGGTGGCTGCCTGGCGTGGCCGCACGCTTCAAGGTCAGCGAGGCCGACCTGCGCCGGGCCCTGTTCGAGGAAACCGGCGGCATGTACCCCGAACTGGTGACGCGCAGCGACCTCGAAGTCTTCTTGCCGCCCATCGGCGGGCAGACGCTGTACGTGTTCGGCGACATCCGCGACCTCGCCAACCCGAACGTCACGCTGACTGCACGCGTGCACGACGAATGCAACGGCAGCGACGTGTTTGGCAGCGACATCTGCACCTGCCGCCCCTACCTGACGCACGCCATCGAAGAATGCATACGCGGCGCGCAGGCCGGCGGCGTGGGTTTGATCGCCTACAGCCGCAAGGAAGGCCGCGCGCTGGGCGAGGTCACCAAGTTCCTGGTCTACAACGCACGCAAGCGGCAGCTGGGCGGCGACAGTGCCGACAAATACTTCCTGCGCACCGAATGCGTGGCCGGCGTGCAGGACATGCGCTTCCAGGAACTGATGCCCGACGTGCTGCACTGGCTGGGCATCCAGAAGATCCACCGCCTGGTGAGCATGAGCAACGACAAGTTCGACGCCATCACCGGCAGCGGCATCGAAGTGGGCGAACGCGTGCCCATTCCCCATGCGCTGATACCGGCCGATGCGCGGGTGGAAATGGACGCCAAGATAGCCGCAGGCTACTTCACCGAAGGCCCTGTGCCGACCGAGAAAGAGCTCGCCACGACCAAGGGGCGCAGCCTTGAGTAACGCCACAAATGCAGGCAGCGTGAACGCGCCGCGCCACGGCCCGGACGCCGCCAGCGTGCTGCGCAACCCGGCCACCATCCGCGAGCGCTGCGCGGCCATCACGCGCGCAGTCAGCGAAGGCCGGTCTTCCAATTTCGTGCTCGACCACAGCCGGCTGGACGATGTGGCGCGCCGTGTTGAAGAAGTGACGCGCGCCGCCTACCCCACGCTGCAGATTCCGTACCACAGCCGCTGGCGTCATTTCGAGGTGGGGGGTGTCGACCGCAAGGCCGAGGTGGACCTGCTGCTGGCCGGCCGCAGCGTGGCCGACACCGCCCGCGCGCGCATCGACCTCACCGTCGTCAGTGTGCTGCTGGACGCCGGCGCCGGGCCGCAGTGGCACTTCGACGAAGCACAAAGCGGCCAGCGCTTCACACGCTCTGAAGGCCTGGGCGTGGCGAGCTTGCGTGCCTTCTTGCGTGGCGACTTTTCGGCTGATGCCGGCGACCCGCTGCGCGTCGACGCCAGCGTGCTGCAAACGCTGGATGCGGCGGCGCTGTCGCGCATCTTTCAAAGCCGCAGCGACAACCCGCTGGTGGGCCTGGAGGGCCGCGCCGCGCTGCTGCGAAGGCTGGGCCAGGCGGTGCAGGCGCGGGCCGGCGCCGCGGGCATGCCGGCACGCCCCGCGGCCTTGTTCGACGTGCTCACCGCTGGGGTTACCGGCACCCCGCCACGCAGCAGCATCAGCGCCGCGCAGTTGCTGCGCAACCTGCTCGACACCTTCTCGACCATCTGGCTCACCGGCAGCGTGCTGCACGGCGTGCCACTGGGCGATGTGTGGCCGCACCGCTGGGCCGGCGGTGAAGACCCGATGGCCGGCCGCCATGGCACCACCGACGGCTGGGTGCCTTTTCACAAGCTCAGCCAATGGCTGGCCTATTCGCTGCTGGAGCCCTTCGAATGGGCCGGCGTGAAGGTGACGGCGCTGGACAGCCTGACCGGCCTGCCCGAGTACCGCAACGGAGGCCTGCTGATCGACTGCGGCGTCATCCGGCCGCGCAGCGCCGCAAGCCTGGCCAAGACGTGGCAGGTGAGTGACGAATTCATCATCGAATGGCGCGCGCTCACGGTGTCGCTGCTGGACGAACTGGCGCCGCTGGTGCGCACGCGCCTGGGCCGCACCGCCGAGCAGATGCCGCTGGCCTGCGTGCTGGAAGGCGGCACCTGGGCCACCGGCCGGCTGCTGGCCAAAGAGCTGCGTGACGGCTCGCCACCGCTGAAAATCACCAGCGACGGCACCGTTTTCTGAACCAGCCGCTGATCTGGAAGACATCACTGACTCGCGAGACTTCCCCATGCGACCTACCCGAGGAATTCAATGACAGCCGCCGTCCACCACATCACGCACCCGCTGATCCAGCACAAGCTGACGCTGATGCGCCAGAAGGACCGCAGCACCAGCAGCTTTCGCACGCTGATGAACGAGATCAGCATGTTGATGGCTTACGAGGTGACGCGCGACATGCCGACGCAGCTGATCGAGATCGAGACGCCGCTCGAAACCATGATGGCGCCGGTGATCGACGGCAAGAAGACCGTCTTCGTCAGCATCCTGCGCGCCGGCAACGGCTTTCTGGACGGCATGTTGACCGTGGTGCCCGGCGCCCGCGTCGGCCATGTGGGCCTGTACCGCGACCCGAAAACGCTGGTGGCGGTGGAGTATTACTTCAAGATGCCGCACGACATGCACGAGCGCGATGCCATCGTGCTCGACCCGATGCTGGCCACTGGCAACTCAGCGGTGGCGGCGGTGGATCGGTTGAAGGAAACCGCACCCCGCAGCATCCGCTTCGTCAGCCTGGTGTCGGCGCCAGAAGGCATTGCGAACCTGCAGAAGCACCACCCCGATGTGCCCATCTACACCGCAGCCATCGACCGCGAACTGAACAGCCACGGCTACATCGTGCCTGGGCTGGGCGATGCGGGGGATCGGTTGTTCGGCACCAAGTAGCGCGGCGCCGGTCTTTGGCTGCGTGCCTGCATCAGCGGCATGCATTTGAGCCAGGCAACTGCTGAGTGACGTGCCAAGCTGACCGGCTGCAGTGGCGCGCGTCAGGCGCCGTCTGGGCAAGGCATGGCAGCAAACCTGGCCGCCACTTGCTGAACCCCGAGCGGAGTAGAAGCGGGCAGCACCGCCGGACTGCAGCGGTCTGTGCGTGGCAGTTCACCTCGAGCACCTTGTTGAAGCATGCACCCATTGGGTGCGTCCATCGCCAAACCCTCTGGGAGACATTCGATGAACCGCTGCGACCTGGCGGTGCTGTCGGCGGTGGAAAAGGACGTTCCGGCCATCACCGTGGGCACTTCTTTCCAGAAAGACCTGCAGGGCATGCTCACGCACTTGCGCGCCTGAACGGACTGTGCCTGAACGGCCTGCGCTTTAACGGCAGCACTTGAACGGCAAGTGCTTGAACGGCAAGCGCTTGCGCACGCTGCCAATCCCGGCGAACATGCCGTGACCGACGGCGGCAACGGAGCCGCCGCGCCAACCGGGAGCCGCGCATGGACATCGGACGCCACTTCACGCTGCAAGAGCTGACGCATTCCAACACGGCCACCGCAGAAGGCATTCCCAACCACCCCGGGCCGGCTGAAGTGGCAGCGCTGCGCGCCCTTTGCGCTGGTGTACTGGACCCGCTGCGCGAGGCGCTGGGCAAGCCCATCACCATCAACTGCGCCTACCGCGGCCCGGTGCTGAACAGACGCGTCGGGGGCGTGCCCAACAGCCAGCACCTCACCGGGCAGGCGGCCGACCTGCAGTCGCCGCAGGCCACCGTGCTGGAACTCTTCAAGCTGACCATCAGCCTGGGCGTGCCGTACGACCAGGTGATCTACGAAGCACGCAGCGCCACCTCGAAATGGCTGCATGTGTCGCATGTGGATGGGGTCAACCGGGGTGAAATTCGGGTCGCCAAGTTCGGGCCCGACGGCAAGCCGCAGTCCTACCCGTTGATCAGCAAGGCCGAGGCGCTGGCGATGACGGAGCGCGTGTCGCGCAGCAGGGCCGTGCACTTGACTTACGAAGAGGGGGCTGACGAACCCGAGTCCGCTGTGCAGTCCGTTGTGCCATCCGCTATGCAGTCCGTTGCGCCAAAGGCTGCGCCGCGCCAGCGGCCAGCGCCAAAGAAGGTGGCCGCCGAGGTGGCCGGCAAAACGGCGCGCCAGGTGGCAGGGACGGCAGCAGACAAGTCTGCAGGCAAGGCTGCACCCCGGGCGGCGGCGAAAAAGGTGGCACCGCGCAAGACGCCTGCAAAGAAGGCCGCGACGAGATCCGCAACGAGCGCTGCAAAGAAGGTCGAGAAGCCGGTTGCTAAGAAGGTTGCAAAGAAGGTCGCAAAGAAGGTCGCAAAGAAAGCCGCAAAGAAGGTTCCGAAGAAGGTGGCCCTCAAAAAACTCGTCACAAGATAGGCCGCATACACCGCCCTCCACACCGCATCACACCCCGTGCCGCAGCCCCAAGCTTGGCGCTCCGGCCCGCCGTTCGGGCCCGGCGGGGGGCATCATGGTGCAGGGGGGTTGGGCGGGTGTGTTGGCCGGCTGGCTGGTCTGCGGCCAGGCGCTGGGTTCGGTGGAATTGACAACGACCGAGCGCACATGGCTCGAGGCGGCCCTGCCTGTGCTGCGCTACGCGCGCGAACAGCGCATGCCACTGGACATCATCGTGCAGCCGCAGCCCTCGCCTGGCAGAACTCCCATCGGCATGGCGTTCGTCGACGGCCGCTGCAAGCTGGTGCTGTCGATGCG
>JBBQMM010000200.1:0-7901 GCA_038328935.1 Burkholderiales bacterium | reverse complement strand
CGGTCAGGCGGCGGCTTCGAAGGCCTGCTTCAGCCAGGCCTTCAGCGCTGCGTCCAACTGATCTTCGCTGCTGATGCGCGTCGTGGCCTGGCACATGCTGCCGGGGGGCTGCACCTTCAGCCGCGGGTCGGGGGGCAGGTTCTTGGCATTCAGTCCGATCTCGATGGCGTCCTTGGTGGCGGGGCCGACCATCGCGAACTGCTTGCTGCGGCGCAGGCTCACGTAGCTCTTCTTGGGCGCTTGTTCGAAGCTGCCGAAGGCCTGCACCGCCTTCAGCACGGCATCGTGCAGCGGCCGCAGCCCCGCCTTGGCGCCGGTGTAGAGGGCGTCCATCGGAGCCATGTCGGGCACAGAGGCGGCCACCGGGGCGGCGGCGTCGAGCGCCGGCACGGGTTTGCCGAAGAACAAGGCCACGGTGTTGGCGTCACCGTAACCGAGCTTGAACTGCTCCATCAACAGCGTGCGGCGTTCGCCGGTCTTGGCCAGCCCGCTGGCAGCGATCACCGCATGCAGCTCGGCGATCGACTTGCCCGTCCTGGCCTGGATGTTGCGCAACTGGGTCAGCGTTGCTGCCTGGGGGTCTGCCATCGTCGGCTCCTGTCAAGTGGCGGGTACGGGTTTGCGTTCGCTGGGCATCCACAGCACGAGTGCAGCGGTCAACAGCGCCACGGCCGCCATGACGGCGAACAAGGTGCCGAAGCCGGCCGCCTTCACCGCCGGCCCCAGCGCCCACACCGCGACCGAGCTGATGCCCAGCGAAATGGCCAGCCGCATGCCCGCCACGCGCGAACGCATGCGGTCGTCGACGAAGCGCACGATGGTGGCATCGGTGAACGGGATGGCGCCGAAGACGAAGGCCATGGTGCCGAGCAGCGCCGCGAACAGCCACCAGCCTTGTGCATGGGCCGCCGCATACAGCATCGGCACCTGCATCAGCACGATGGCCACCCACAGCGGCTTCAGCGGGTAGCGGTCGATCAGCCGCCCCACCACCAGCTGCGCCAGTGAAGCCACGGCGTACACCGTGGCCAGCAGCATGCCCAGCGTGGCGGGGTCTTCCAACAGGCCGCGAAAGCGCTCTGCCAGCAGTTGCCCGTTGCCGTTGGTGGTGAGGTTGAAGATCAGGCCACCACTGGCCGAGGCCATCGTCATCACCGCCAGCACGCGGGCCAGCTGGGCCCGCGTCAACGGCACCGCGGCCTTGCGCGAACGCGCCGAAGGCGGCTCGGTCTCGTGCGGCACCACGCGCATGAAGACCACGCCCAGCGCCAGACACGCCAGACCCGGCACGGCAAAGGCCGCTCGCCAGCTGATATGGGCCACCAGGAAGCCGGTCAGCAGCGCCGCGGCGGCAATGCCCAGGTTGCCGGACAGCCCGTTGACGCCGATGGCGGCACCCGGATTGGGAGACTTCTGCACCAGCATCGGTATGCCCACCGGGTGGTATATGGACGAGAACGCGCCCAGCAGCGTGAGCGCTGCGGCCAGCTGCCAGGCGTTCTGCGTCACGGCCACCAACAGCGCGGCGGCGCCCATGCCGAAGAAGAACACCACCATCATCTGCCGCCGCCCCCACTGGTCGCCCAGCCGGCCCGCCGGCAGCGAGCCGAGGCCGAACAGCACGAAGGCGCCGGCGCCATAGGGCATCAGGTCTTCCCAGCGTGCAAACCCGAAGTCGCGTGCGATGGCGGCCACCGCGGTGGCGAAGACCAGCAGGAACAGATGGTCCACCGCGTGGGCGATGTTCAGCAGCAAAGTGACGGGGCGTTGCATGCTGCGTATTACAACAGCCGCCGGTGCCGGCGGTGCTGAGGTTTCACCCCGAGTTTTTACCCCGAAGTCTCACAGCCGGGCGTCTGCGGTCAGCGCCCGGGCCAGCCGCATCAGGTTAGGCCGCCGGACGCAGCACTGCCTGGCACCGGTTGGGCTGCGGGGGCCGGGCCGGCCGCCGCGTCGCTCCACAAGGTGCCGCCGGTGGCCCAGTCGTGGCGCTGGACGTCCACGAAGATGATGTCCACCGAGCCCGGCGAGCCGCCCAGCGTGCGCACGGTGGCTTCGGTCAGTGCCAGCGCCAGCGCGCGCTTTTGCTCTACCGTGCGCCCGGCGAAGAGTTCAACATGGATGGTGGGCATGGGCTGTCTCCTGAAAGGTGCGTGGGGGCGTTGTCGGCAGGGGATCTTGCTGGAGCTCGACGTCGGCAAGGGCTGGTTCAGTCGCCGGTCATCAGTCGCCGGCCATCAATTTGGGCCTTCAATCGCTGGCCGGCGGCTTCGGGTTGGAAAAGCCTTCGCCGCGCCGCGTCTGCGCCTGGCGGCGCTGCGCGCGTTCACGCGACCATTGTTCTTCCAGGTGCTGGCGCCCTTGTTTGGCCAAAGACGCCAGTTTGTTGGTGTCGCCCATGTGCGGTGCCAGGCTCTGCATGAGCTCGATGCTGTGCTGCCTGAAGCGCAGCGCCTGATTGCGCGCGGCGTGGGGCTGCCAGCCCATCAATTCCAGCACGCTGCGCCCGCTCATCAGTGCCGAGTCGAGCGTCTCGCGTTCGATGTGCCGCACGCCGCGTTCAAACAGGCCGTACCAGTGCGTGGTGTTGCGGGCGCGCACCACCAGGGTGGCTTGCGGAAAATGTTCGCGCACCAGGTCCACCACCTCCAGGCTCTGCGCCACGTCGTCGATGGCCACCACGATGACACGTGCCTGGGCGGCCCCGGCCACGCGCAGCAGGTCCAGCCGCGTGGCGTCGCCATAGAAGGCCGGCCAGCCGAACTTGCGCACGCCGGCCACCTGCTCGGCGCTGTGGTCCAGCACGGTGGCCGTCAGCCCGCAGGCGTTGATCAGGCGCGCCACGATCTGGCCGTAGCGGCCGAAGCCGCAAATCAGGATGGGCGCAGTCTGCTCCTCGCTGATCTCGTCCACAGCCGGGCCGCTGGCGGCCTGCGCACGCGCGGCCAGGCGCGGCACCAGCACGCGGTCGCACAGCACCATCAGCAGCGGCGTGAGCACCATCGACAGCGCGATGCAGGCCACCAGCAGCGAAGACGCCTCGGCGCTGATCACCTGTGCGCCCAGCGCCGCCTGCAGCACCACGAAGCCAAACTCGCCGCCCTGCGCCAGCAGCACCACGAACACCGGCCGCTCGGCCAGCGGCGTGCCCATGCGCCACGCCATGGCCACCAGCACGCCGGCCTTGAGCAGCACAAAGCCGAACACGATGGCGGCCACCAGCGCGGGCCGGGCCAGCACGACTGCAAAGTCGATGCTCATGCCCACGGCGATGAAAAAGAGGCCGAGCAGCAGGCCTTTGAAGGGCTCGAGGTCGGTTTCCAGTTCGCGCCGGTATTCGCTTTCGGCCAGCAGCACGCCAGCGAGGAATGCGCCCAGCGCCATGCTCAGACCCACGCTCTGCATCAAGGCGGCGGTGGCCACCACCAGCAGCAGCGAGGCGGCGGTGAAGATTTCCGGCGTGTCGCTGCGCGCGATCCAGCGCAGTGCGGGGCGCAGCAGCAAGCGGCCGCCGAGCACGATGGCGGCGATGACGCCCAGCGCCTTGGCAGCGCCCAGCCAGCCGCTGCCGCCTTCAGCCGCCGCGCCGCTGGTGGCCAGCAACGGAACCAGCGCCAGAATCGGAATGGCGGCCATGTCCTGCAGCAGCGCCACGCTGAGCACGCTCTGGCCCGCCGTGGTGGGCATCAGGTTGCGCTCGGCCAGCACACCCAGGCCGATGGCCGTGCTGCTCATCGCCAGCGCCAGCCCGGCCACCAGCGCCAGTTGCCATGAAACGCCTGCCATCAGGCCGACGCCGAGCACCAGCGCCGCCGAGCCGAACAGCTGCACGCTGCCCCAGCCGAAGATGGGCCGTCGCATCGCCCACAGGCGCTTGGGTTCCAGTTCCAGGCCCACCAGGAAGAGCATCAGCACGACGCCGAACTCGGCAAAGTGCAGCATCGCCTGCGGGTCGGTCACCAGCCTCAGCCCCCAGGGGCCGATGGCGATGCCCGCGCCCAGGTAGCCGATGATGGAGCCCAGACCGAGCAGGCGCGCCAACGGCACGGCGACGACGGCAGCGCCCAGGTAAATGAGGCTGTTGGTGAGCCAGGGTGTACCGTGTTCCATGGCGGGTTTCTGGTGGGGTGTGGGTGGGGTGTTGGTGGGGGCGGACGGGGTGCGGGCGGGGTGCTGACCGAGTGCGGACGGGGTACTGATGGCGCTGGTGCGGTTTCGATGGGCTGCTGGGGGGTTCAGCGGGTTGCAGGGCGCTGGCGCTTGGGGTGCAGGTGCTGCGTCAGTCGCGCGGCCGCGCGTCGGCAGGCACGGCGCAGTCTGAGACAGGTTCGAGGTCTTCCATCTCGGGCCAGTGCGGCCAGCTGCGCAGCCGCTGCACCAGCAGCTCGCAGTGCGTCTGCAGTTGTTCGGCGCCAGCCGTGTGGGCGCCGTGCAGCACCAGCGGCGGCAGCCAGCGCATGCCCACGAGGGCGGCCGTCTGCTCGTAGGGGTGCAGGAAAGCGTCGAAGAAATAGCGGTTGTAACCGTCGGGCCGGTAGCTGGTTTCGGGGCCACCGGTGGATGCCACCAGCCACAGGTCTTTGCCGACCAGCGCGCGCCCACCGGGCCCGTAGGCCCAGCCGAAACTGAACACCTCGTCCAGCCACAGCTTCAGCAGCGGCGGCATCGAATACCAGTGCACCGGGTGCAGCCAGACCAGCGCCCGCGCCTGCGTGAGCAGCGCCTGCTCGGCCGCCACGTCGATCAGGTAGTCGGGATACAGGGCGTAGAGGTCGCGCACGTGCACGCGCGCCGGGTCCAGATGGGCTGCCGCCTCCATCAACGCCCGGGTGGCGCGTGAATGCTCCATCTGCGGATGCGCGGCAATGACCAGGATGTCTGACATGGCGGTGGCGGGTGGCTGCTATGCGGTGGCGGGTGTGCGGTGGCGGGTGTGCGGTGGCGGGTGTGCAGTCACGCGTGTGGGGTGGCGGGTGCGCAGTGGCGGCTATGCGGCGCTCGTTCGTGGGGGGTGGCGAGCCAAGTCGCGAGCCGGGTGGCGGCGCCCGGATACCATACCCGACAACGAGACGCTGCCCGTCCCGCTCCACACTTTGCAAGCCGACAGGAGATCAGCATGCCCGTGATCGTGGTGGCCAACCCCAAGGGAGGCGTTGGCAAGAGCACGCTGGCCACCAACGTGGCCGGTTGTCTGGCCGCTGCCGGCCACACCGTGATGTTGGGCGACGTGGACCGCCAGCAGTCCAGTGCGCAGTGGCTGCGGCTGCGTCCAGCCAGCGCTGCGCTCATCCTGGGTTGGGACGTTGCGGCCGACCACCTGGTGCGGCCGCCCAAGGGCACCACGCACGTGGTGCTCGACACACCCGCCGGCATGCACGGCAAGCGGCTCGACGCGGTGATGCGCATCGCCGACCGCATGCTCATCCCGCTGCAACCCAGCCTGTTCGACATCCAGGCCACCCACGCCTTTGTGCGCGCGCTGCGTGAACACCCGCGCTGCGGGCAGCTCAAGTTGGGCCTGGTGGGCATGCGCGTGCGCGAGAACACCAGAGCCAACGAACAACTGCACAGCTACCTGGCCACCGTGCCGGTGCCGGTGGTGGCCTGGCTGCGCGACACGCAGAACTATGTGCAGCTGGCGGCCCACGGCCTGACGCTGTGGGACGTGGCGCCCAGCCGCGTCGAACGCGACCTGCAGCAATGGGCTGCGTTGTCAGAATGGGCCCTCAGGTCATGAGCATCATAAATCCGCACGCGCCTGCACCCGAGGGTCAGACCCGCTACCCCCACCTGGCCGACCTGCAGGCGCTGGTGGGCCATGACATCGGCTGCAGCCAGTGGCTGGCCGTGGACCAGGGTCGCATCGACCAGTTTGCGCACGCCACCGGCGACCACCAGTGGATTCACACCGACCCGGTGCGCGCCGCCGCCGGGCCGTTCGGCGCCACCGTGGCGCACGGCTTTCTCACGCTGAGCCTGCTGCCGTCGCTGTTCGAGACGGCGTTTGCCATCGACGACGTGCGCATGGGCGTCAACTACGGCTTGAACCGCGTGCGCTTCATGTCGCCGGTGCACGTGGGCAGCCGTGTGCGCGGACGTTTCAAGCTGCTCAGCTTCGAGCCACTGCCGGGTGGCGCGCAGCTCACGGTGGACGCCACCATCGAGATCGAAGGCGCCGACAAGCCGGCCTGCGTGGCGCAGACGGTGTCGCGCCGCTACGTGTAGTCGCCGGTGCGCAGCGCGCCGGCAGTGGATTCAACCAAGGGAGCAACTGAGTCATGAAGGTCTTGCTGGTAGACGACCATCCGCTGGTGCTGTCGGCGCTGCAGACGGTCATTCAGGGCATCGGCAGCGACACCACGGTGATGGGTGTGGACAGTGCCGCAGCGGCCCGCGCGGCCTTGGCGCACGACAGCGACTTCGACCTCGTGCTGCTCGACCTGGCGCTGGGCGATGCCGACGGCTTCGACGTGCTGGTGGAGTTCCGCGCCGCCTACCCTGCGGTGCCGGTGGTCGTGGTGTCGGCCTCCGACCGCGCCAGCGATGTCATCCGCGCCATCGACAGCGGTGCCATGGGCTTTGTGCCCAAACGGTCGACGCACGCTGAACTGCACCAGGCGCTGAGCATGGTGATGGTCGGCGCGATGTACGTGCCGCCGTCGATGCTGGGGCTGGAGTTCGGCAAGGGTCTGGGCGAGCCCGGTGACACGCAGCCCAGCGTGATGCAGGTGCACGGCACGGCGCCGCTGGGCCCGGGCGCCCAGCCCGAGCAGCACCAGAAGCTGCCGTCGATCGAAGACGTCGGCCTCACGCCGCGCCAGGCCGAAGTGTTGTCGCTGCTGCTGCAGGGGCTGCCGAACAAGCTGATTGCACGCCAGCTGAACCTGTCGGTCGAAACCGTGAAGGACCATGTGGCTGCCGTGCTGCGCGCCCTGGGTGTCAGCTCGCGCACGCAGGCGGTGCTGGCGGTCAGCCAGATGACGCAGGGACAGGGTGGCTTTTACACGCGCAAGCCTGTGCCTCGGCTGTGAGGGTGGTTGGTCGTGGCTGAGCGGGGCTGCTTGTTGAACGGCGTGGCACGGTTGTGCAGCGGGCTGCGTGATGGCTAATACCGACCGCACCGCATTTGCCGCAGCGCCCGGCACCGCAGCGCCCGGCACCGCAGCGGCGGCGCCCGCTGCCCAGGGCCCGGCGCTGCGAGCGCAAGGCCCTTCACCCGGCACCGCGGTCGACCACATCCGTGCGCTGTATGTGCAGACGCCGGCCACGTTGACCGGCAACCTCATCGGTTTGGTGTTGGTGGCGGGCATCTTCTGGTCGATGGCCGAGCCCGTCCGCTTGTACGGATGGCTGGCCGTGGGCGCGCTGCTGTGGCTGTTGCGGCTGGCGCACTACGTGCGTTTTCGGCGCAACCGCCGTGCCCCCGAGGCCACGCTGCGCCGCTGGCGTCCCAGCTGGATGGCGCTGGTGCTGTGCCAGGGCGCCATGTGGGCAGCGGCGGTGTGGCTGTTCTGGGGTCTGGGTACGCCGTACCACAAGCTGTCGCTGTTGCTGATTGCGTACACCTACTGCCTGGGCTCGGTGCAGCTGCTGGCCTCGCAGTGGCGCGTCTTCCTGGCCTTCATCAGCGTCGTGCTGCTGCCCACGCTGGCGCGCGTCGTCACCGACAGCGATGAACCCTGGCACCTGCAGCTGGGGATGATCCTGACGTTGCTGTTCGGCATCACCGTGCTCATGGGGCGCACCTACGGCACTGCGCTGGGTCAGGCGCTCTGGCTCAAGGGCCGCACCGACGAGCTCGCGGCCCAGCTGCGCACCGAAATGACGGTCACCGAAGAGGCCCGCCGCGCCGCCGAAGCCGCCAACCGGGCCAAGACGCAGTTCTTCGCCGCCGCCAGCCA
>JBBQMM010000199.1:0-7975 GCA_038328935.1 Burkholderiales bacterium | reverse complement strand
ATGTCACGCCGGATCCTGAAAAATTCCATCTGTTCTCGCCTTTTGATCGCGACGCAGGACGAAGGGCGTCAGCCCTTGGCTGCGACTTCCTGCGGCTTCCAGACCTGGCCGATCGAAACGCCCTTAAGCCGCTTCTGCCGCCCGTACCAGAGGTTGACGAGACCGCGCGAGAACAGCACTGCCGAGAACATGCTGGTCAGGATGCCCAGGCAGTGCACCACGGCAAAGCCGCGTACGGGGCCCGAGCCGAAGGCCAGCAGGGCCAAGCCTGCAATCAGGGTGGTGACGTTGCTGTCGAGAATAGTGCCCCAGGCCATCTCGTAGCCCTTGTGGATGGCCAGCTGCGGCGGCGCGCCATTGCGCAGCTCTTCACGCACGCGTTCGTTGATCAGCACGTTGGCGTCGATGGCCATGCCGAGAGTCAACGCGATGGCCGCCATGCCGGGCAGCGTCAGCGTGGCCTGCAGCATCGACAGCGCCGCCACCAGGCACAACAGGTTGAAGGCCAGCGCGACGGTGGAAAACACGCCAAACAGCAGGTAGTAGCTGCACATGAATATGGCGATGGCGATGAAGCCGTACATCACGCTGTTGAATCCCTGCGCGATGTTCTCGGCACCCAGGCTCGGGCCGATGGTGCGTTCTTCGATGAATTCCATCGGCGCGGCCAGCGCGCCGGCGCGTGTCAGCAGCGCCAGGTCGGCGGTTTCCTGGGGCGTGAAGTTGCCGGTGATCTGGAAGTCGGTGCCGAATTCACCCTGGATGGTGGCCACCGAAATGGCCTCGCCCTTGCCCTTTTCGTACAGCACGATGGCCATGGGCTTGCCCAGGTTCTCACGCGTGACGTTGCGCATCGCACGGCCGGCCACGTCGTCCAGTCGCACCGACACGGCTGGGCGCTGCTCGTTGTCGATCGTGGCCGTGGCCTGCTTGAGCTGTTCCCCCGTGGCAATGGCATCGCGCTTGAGGCCGATCATCGACGGCGGCGCCTCACTGTTGCGTCGCTGGGGCACGGTTTCAGCTGCGGCGCCGATATCCGTTTCCACCAACCTGAACTGCAACGTGGCCGTGCGGCCGATGATGTCCTTGGCACGCGCCGTGTCTTGCACGCCGGGCAACTGCACCACGACCCGGTCCGCGCCCTGCTGCTGGATCACGGGTTCGGCCACGCCCAGTTCGTTGACCCGCTTGTGCAGGGTTTCAATGTTCTGCTTGAGCGCCTGCGTGCCGATGTCGTTGACGGCCTTGGCTTCGAGCCGACCCACCAGGCGCAAGCCCTCGGCGGCGGGCTCGGTGGTCCACTTCAAGGACGGCAAACGCTCAGCCAGCAGATCGCGCGCTGCCGGTCCTGAAGCCGCATCGGGCAGGCTGACAGTGATGCCCGCGCCATCGCGCGTGATGCCGGCCGAGCGAATGCGCTTTTCGCGCAGCGCGTTGCGCGCATCGCTGGCATAGGTGTCGACCTGCTGCTTGACGGCGGCGCGCATGTCCACCTGCAACAGGAAGTGCACACCGCCGCGCAAGTCCAGGCCCAGGTACATGGGCAGCGCGTGCAGCTTGGCCAGCCAGGCCGGCGAGCGCGAAACCAGGTTCAGCGCCACGATGTAGCGCGGGTCGTTGGCGTCTGGGTTCAGCGCCTTGGCAATCGCATCCTTGGCCTTGATCTGGGTGTCGGTGTTGTTGAAACGGGCTCGCACCGAGTTGCCGTCGAACTGCACCTGGTCTGAGTCGACACCGGCGCCTTTCAAGACCTGCTGCACGCGGCCGACGGTGGTGGCGTCGACACGCACCGTGGAGCGGCCGCTGGAAACCTGCACCGCAGGCGCTTCGCCAAAGAAATTGGGGGCGGTGTACAGCAGCCCGATCAACAGGGCCACGCCAAGCAGCGCGTATTTCCACCAGGGGTAGCGGTTCATGCTGTCTTCCTAAGTTTCGTGGTGCGGGGCAGCGCCCCGGATCATGAAACACTTTCACATTAAGGCCCGGGCAGCCTGTAAGGGACTGCTGTTCCGGGCGGGTTGCGGGGCGGGTGCGGCGCTGGAGCCGGCGACCGGGCTTGACTGCCCCGGGTCAGCGACGGAACACGACTGCCTCTTTCAGGCTGCAGGGCATAAACCCTGGCCGGGGCGGCATGAGCCGCCGCTTTGAAGTTTCAAAGTGCCTGGTTGAAAGTGCCTGCTTGAAAGTTCCTACTTGAACGTTCCTTTGGGGAGCACCTGAACCACAGCACCGCGCTGCACCTGCAGTTCGACGCCATTGGCCACTTCAACGTGCATGTAGGAGTCCCCCAGCTTGGACACCCGGCCCATCACGCCGCCGGCGATGACCACTTCGTCGCCCTTGGCGATGGCCTCGATCATGGCCTTGTGCTCTTTCTGCTTCTTCATTTGCGGCCGGATCATGATGAAGTACAGCACCACGAACATCAGCACCAGTGGCAGCAGGCTGATCAGGGTGGATTCGGTACTGCCACCGGCGGCAGCGGGTGCGGTCTGGGCAAAGGCTTGGGAGATGAACACGTCGGGCCGTCCTGTGGAATGTGAAGGGGGGCGGCCGGTGTTGCTGCCGGCCAACCGGCCATTTTAGCGGCGTCCAGCGCTGACTTTTCGGGCGCCTTCCTTGCACCCGAGTCGCGCGCGTGGAAGCTATCGGCTCCCCGGCGCCGCTAAACCAACACCTCGGCGCAGCGTGGATGGCCAAGAAACGCCTGCGGGCTGGCGCTGGCACCATAAGCGCCAGACTGGAACACCACCACGAGATCACCCACGTCGGCAGCCGGCAGCTCCATGCGGTCGGCCAGCAGGTCCAGCGGCGTGCACAAGGGGCCCACCACGGACACCACCTCGCGCGCGGTTGACTCGGCGTGGTTGCCGATCGTCACCGGGTAGTTCTTGCGCACCACCTGCCCGAAGTTGCCCGAGGCCGAGAGGTGGTGGTTCAAGCCACCGTCCGTCACCAGGTAGACCTGTCCACGAGAGATCTTGCGGTCGACCACGCGGGTGACGTAGATGCCCGCCTCGCCCACCATGTAGCGGCCGAGTTCGATGACCAGCCTGGCTGCCGGCATCTCGGTGCGGGCACGCGCCTGAATCTCGGCCAGATTGGCGCCCACCGGCGCCAGGTCCAGCGGGCGCTCGCCAGGGAAATAGGGGATGCCGAAGCCACCACCCAGGTTCAGGAACTGGATCTCGACACCGGCGTCAGCGGCCAGGCGCAACGCCAGCGCGTAGCTCTTGTGCTGCGCCTCGCAGATCGACTCGGCACGCAGATTCTGCGAGCCTGCAAAGAGATGAAAACCTTCAAACGACAGACCCAGGCTGTGCATCGCGGCCAGCGCCTGCGGCACCACTTCAACGTCGACGCCAAACTGCTTCGGCCCGCCGCCCATCTTCATGCCCGAGCCCTTGAGCTCGAAGTCGGGGTTGACGCGCAAAGCCACGCGCGCTGGCAGGCCCAGTTCCTGCGACGCCTTCGCCAGCACGGGCAGTTCGCGCATCGACTCCACGTTCACCAGCACGCCAGCCGCCACCGCCTGACGCAATTCGATGTCGCGCTTGCCAGGGCCGGCGAAGCTGATCTCCGCGGGGTCGGCTCCAGCATCCAGTGCCACCTGAAGTTCGCCTGCCGAGGCCACGTCGATGCCGTCGACCAGACCTGCCATCCAGCCGACCACCGCCGGCATCGGGTTGGCCTTCATGGCGTAGTGCAGCTTGATGCCCGCCGGCAGCGCGTGGCGCAGCTGCGCCACGCGCTGGCGCAACAAGCCACGGTCGTAAGCGAAGAACGGCGTCTGGCCCACACGCGCCGCCAGTCGGGTGAGGGTCTGCCCGCCGACCAGCAGCTCACCACCCTCGGTCTTGAACTGCAGCATCGGTGCATGGACAGGCGCGACGCGCGCAGCCGGTACAGGCACTACAGACGCCACCGGCGCTACGGGCGCTACGGGCACTACCGGCGCTACGGGCGCTTCGTTGGTCAGGGTTGTGGTCATCAAACAAGCAGCGGCCCCGAGGGCCGCTGTCGTGCAAAGGGTGGGCTTCGATGCTAAGCCAAGTCCCCGCCCCTGGTTCAGCCCGAGTCGTTGCTTACTACCGGCGGGACCGACGCCTGGCGCTGACGCCGAGCGCCGCCAATCCGGTCAGCACCAGCATGGTGGTTGCAGGCGCTGACACCGGAGTCGAAGCCGGGCTGGGAGCCGGAGGAACCGGGCCAGCGCCAGGCCCTGGGCCCGGATCCGGGACGGGCGGTGGCGCGGCGCCATCCAAGGGGCGGTAGAGCCACACTTCGGCATCTTGCGTGACGGTGTTGAACTCGTTCAGCGCCAAGAAGGCTTGCAGCTCGGGCACGTACTTCCACTTGCCCAACACGCCTGTGAAGGGCGAGGCGCCAGCCTCGCCAGCCTCCAGCGCGCCCGAGGGCTGGCTCAACCCAGAGGTGGCGAACAAGGGACGGATGGTCCAGGTGCCCAGCAATTCACCAGCCGCGTCGTACGCCGCCTCGGTTTCCCAGACCTCACCCTCGTTCTGCGCGTCCCAGAGTACATATTTGTGCCGCGCTACGTCGTACTCGATTGCAAAGTCGGTGGTCATGCCAAAGGCCGTGCCATCTTCCAGCACCAACTCGATGCCGCGGTTCATGTTGGCGGCTCCCTTGGCCAGCGCGGCGTCCGACAGGTCCCAGACTCCCAGGTCAGCGGTGAACCCGGCGTACGCGATGGTGTTCACGTACAGGTTGCGATCGGTGTCCAGGGTGGCCGTGGCCTGGGCTGCAGGAGCCAAGTCGGAAGAGTTGCCTACCAGAGTCATGCGGTCCAGATCACCGGCGCGCACGTTCTGACCCACTTCATAGCGGTACAGCGACCGGTAGCCCGAACTTTCACCCGCCATCGTCAGGTAGACCACGTCCTTGCCGTTCTCGACACGGTAGGCTGTGGTGCCATTCACATGGTTGCCCGAGCCCGGGACACTCTCGGCCGTGAGTGCGTCGGCGCGGTTCATCCACATCTCGTTGCCAGCCGTCACGCTGCCGGTGAACTGGTCGATCAAAGAGCCGCTGATACCGCCTGTGAGATTCGCGTCAGCCTTGGACGGGTCCCACATCCAGGCGCCGGCACGTGTGGTGACGCCGGTGGTGGCATCGTAGGTCTGGAATCCCATTCCTGAGTTGTACACAGCCCCACCGAAGGTGATGAACATGTCGTTCTGACGCAGGTACACATTGTTGTCGTAGGTGTGCGCCGACCGGGGTGCCGCGCTGTCGGTCACGAAGTAGTGGCTGGTGTTCAGGCTGCCATCGCTGTTGGGCAGCGTGATGGGGCCGGTCAGCGCGCTGGGCAATGAGCCCCGGGACCAAGCGCCTGTGGCGCCGTTCCAGAGGTACATCTCGTTGCCCATGTAGTTGGCGTGCCCGCCGCCCCAAAGCATCAACTGGCCCTGGTTCGAATCCCACGCCATGGAAGCCCAGGCATTGACGATCGATGCCGGGTTCATGTGGGTGCCGTTGCGCTGTTCCGCAGGAACCCAGGCGCTGGAGAAAGTGGCGGTGCTCACCTTGCTCCACCCGCCGGCTGCCGTGGCCGCCCGGACCCCCTGCAGGTAAGACAGGTCGGCGCTTGCCAGCGCGGCCCAGGGGCAGGCCAGTGCCGCAGCCGCCGCGATGATGCTCAGTTTCGAGCGGCAAGCCAGACGTCGCGAAGGAGC
Organism: Burkholderiales bacterium; assembly: GCA_038328935.1. Classification (GTDB taxonomy): domain Bacteria; phylum Pseudomonadota; class Gammaproteobacteria; order Burkholderiales; family Burkholderiaceae_C; genus Rubrivivax. The sequence continues at coordinate 2,276 of JBBQMM010000199.1, read as the reverse complement.
CGGCGGGCGGGCCGCTGACGCTGAAGAAAAAACAATTTGCATGGTGGTCTCACTGAGTGCGCCCAAGTCGACCCGTCGAGCGGTCATTAAATGTGCGGCGGTTACAAATACATCCTTGGACCAAAGTTTGGGCCACGCCAGAAACTGGAACAATCCCCTGGTTGCAGGGGGTATGTGGAAATGTATTTCAACCAGGGCACAACATCACGCTGACCACCGCGCCGCAGGCCGTTTCCTCGCCGGCTGGTGCCCTCAGGTGTTGCGCGGGCGATAAACGTACACCACGTCGTTCGCGCCTTGGAAATCAGCGCGCGGAAAGTAGGCCACCGCCTTGATGCGCGGGTTATAGGCCCACTTCTTGTAGGACGCTTCGGAGGCCCAGGGGATGGTCTGGCCGGCCCCGAACGGAACTCTTGTCGCGACCCAGGGAGCATTCAAAGAGGTGGGAATTTCCACTTCGACGATGGCGCCGTTGTCGCCCCGCAGTTCGCCCACCAGGATGCGCTGGTTGTCCTCGCACCAGCAGGCCGACGTGAAAGCCAGCTCAAGTGGCACGGGCTGGCTGAGCGGCACGCTGGTCACCCAGGACGGCTGGCTTTGCGTCGTATCCAGTATCTGCAGCCGCAACACACCATTCTTGCAGTCTGCAAAGACAAGCAGGTTGCGCTGCGGAACGTGAAACATCGCGCCTGTAACCGACCCCAATTCGGCATCATTGAGTCGCTGGCGTCCAGTGCCTGTTACCCAGGTGTTGCTGGCGCGGTCGAACCAGGAAAGGCGCGCCACGGCACCTGCTGCCCGTGACTCGGTGTAAACCCGGTTCTGGCTGGGTACCCAGGCCGTCCAGTTGGGCGGCGCCAGTCGAGTGACGCCACCGGACGGGCCGCTATTGAAACCGTGGTTGTTGGTGACTCGCTGCCAGCGATAGGGACCCGTGGTGGATTCAAAGTCCACACGGTGCGCGGCCTCGGCGCCAGCCAGTCCGATGACACCGGCTGCCGTGTTCAGGACGCGCAAGAAGGTGCCATTCGCCGCCCCACCATGCATCGGCCCGATGACATCTCCGCTGCTGTAGCTGTGCGGCGACGCGGGCTTGCCGTCCACCAGGTACTCGGCGTAGGTCATGTTGATGAAGCTCGTGCTGGAGGTCAGCGTGTTGGCAGCAATGGTGGCGCTGCTGCTGTCGCTGCCAAACAGGGGCGAGGGATCAACCAGCCGGCGGAAGGTGCAGGTTTCAGGCCCCAGCACCAGCGCGGCCAACGAGTTGTCGTTGGTGGCGGCATGCCCGCCGCCAAAGAAAAGGATCGCTCCGTGGGTGCCGAAGTAAGGGTTCAGGAAACTGCCGCTGTAGTCATTGACGATCTTGGCAAAGTAGTAGGGTGCAAAGTAAGGCGCGCACTGACTGATGAAGCTGTTGCTCAGGCGGCCGTTGGCGCGGCTGAGCAGGCCCACCTGGCCGGGCAGCGGTAGCCAGGCGGGCAAAACTGGTGCCGGTGCCGGTGCCGGTGCGGGGGCGGGGGCAGGGCTTGGGTTCAGTTCTGGTGCTGGACTCGGTGCAGGTGCCGGATCTGGCACAGGTTCTGGCGTAGGCACGGGCGCTGGTGCAGGCACGGGCGCGGGTACGGGTGCAGGCTCGGGTACGGGCTCTGGAGCCGGAACTGGCGCAGGCGAAGGAACAGGCGCAGGAACAGGCGCTGGGGTGGGCGCCGGAGCCGGGGCTGGAGCCGGAACCGGGGCCGGGGCTGGCACCGGCGTGGGGGCCGGGACGGCAGCGCCTATAGGCGTCGGCGCCAGTCCAGCCGCACGCTCGGTGGGTGCCGACGCCACCTCGGTGGAACCACCGCCACCTCCGCAACCCGCTATCAATTGGGCTGGTCCCAGCGTGAACAGTGCCGTACCAAAAAAGGCCCTCCGACTGTGGTCGACCGGCGGATTCTGGTCGATGGCTGCCGTTGCAGGCCGCGGGCATGGTGCCGTCGGGCGTGGGATCGATCGTGAAGGATGCATGCAGGGTCATATCGGCACCCCCCAACGACTTCTTTGGTCAACCGCGCTCGGCAACTGTAAGGGAACGTTATCAGGCGCGATGTCCAGTTGCGGGCCCCTGCGGCATCGCAAAGCGGGCTGTGGGCTGCGGGCATCGGCCTTCAAAGTGCAAAGTTTGGCACGCCGCAGATTGCGGACCGCGCACCACTGCGGCCTTAAACTCTTTGCACATCTTTCGGCCTCTGGCACCCTTTGCCCCATCGCATGTCGTTGACAGCTCAAGTCCTTGC
>JBBQMM010000198.1:0-8050 GCA_038328935.1 Burkholderiales bacterium | reverse complement strand
CGACGTGATGGACAGCGGGGTGGTGGCCGAACTGGCCCGGGCCGGTGCACCGCCACTGAGCCTGCGGCCCGCCACAACCGGGCCGGCTGTGTCGGCAACCATCGATACAGCAGCGACGCAGAAGATCTTCCTGGCCTGGATTGCCTGGCGCATCGCCTTGACCCAGGATGCAGGCGTGAAAAGCGGGCGACAGACTGGCGAAACGCCGCGGAAAGCGACGCCTGTGGGTGCAGTGCAGGATGCCGCTCGTGATGCCGCTCACGAGGCCGCTCATGATGCCGCTGACAAGGCCACACAAGAGACCGTTCCTGACGCCGCTGCGCCTGCCCAACAGCAGGCTGCCCACATGCAGCCACGTGAGTTTCGCGGCAGTGTTGAGAAGCGGCTGCGCAAATGGCATAAACGCATCGCCGCCGATCTGGGCGGTTTCGACAACCTGGACGAAGCCTCGCTGCACGCGCTGCGCAAGCGCGTCAAACGACAACGCTACGCGGTCGAGTTTTTTTCGCCCCTGCTGCGCGCCCGCCGGGCCGCACGCTACCTGCGCGCGCTGGCTGCACTGCAGGACCGGATGGGCGCGCTCAATGATCTTTTTGTGGCGCGCGCCCGGTATCAGGCTCTGGTGGCAACCGATGCCGCCGCCTGGTTTGCCTTGGGTTGGTTGGCAGCAAGCATTGCACAAGCCCGATCTGTCGCGAAGCCGGCGCTGGCGAAACTGGCAAAGGCCAAACCGCCCACGGCCTGAAGCAGGTCGACCCGGAACCGCCACACCTTCGTTCACGCGGAGGCTCCTTTGCCGTTCATGCTGAACTGCAACAGCCAGACCTTGCTGCTTGCCGCGACGCAGGCCACCGATGTGGTGCTGTTCACCTGGAGTTCATGGCTGCAGTCGCAAGTGCGCGCAGGCACCATCATCGACCTCGGCAGCATGTTGCGGCCCCGGCTTCCACCCACGTTGATGCAGGTCGATTGAGCGGTGGTCTACCGGGCAGGTCGCACGCAGTTGCCGGCCGCGCGAAGGCTGCTCGACATGATCCTGGACCAAAGGAAATCGCGCGCCCGGACTGGCTCGCGACGCGACCCGCCAGCAGCGCCGGCCACCTTGAAAAGGCTTCAGGCCGAGCGCGGCGCGGAACCGGTTCTTGATGGACGAGCCGTCGCGAGGCGGCAAAGCCCTCAGCGGCCGTCAAGCGTGCATGTTGCCTGGCGGCTTGGCGCCATTGGTTTGATGGCCGGCTGCTGTGCCGCCACGGTCCAGCCAACTCAGAATGGTTGCGTACAGGGCCTTGACGTCCATGGGCTTGACGATGAAGTCGTCCATCCCGGCCTGCTTGCAGGCCTGGCGATCCTCGTCGAAGGCATTCGCCGTCAGGGCCAGGATCGGCCGTGATGCCCAGCCTGGCAGCGTGCGCATGGCCCGCGTGGCCTCCAGCCCGCCCATCACGGGCATCTGCATGTCCATCAGGGCCATGCAATGGTGGCCGGACTTCGCCATGGCCACAGCCTCTTGGCCGTTGGCTGCGAACTCGGCATTGAGGCCGACGCCGTGGAGCATCGCCAGCAGCACCTCTCGATTCACCTCGTTGTCCTCGGCCACGAGGATGCGCGCGCCGCGGTGGCGCTCTTGCAACAGCGTCTCGGCTGTGGCCGCGCTGTTCGCCTCTGCGCCAGGCAAGACGCCGTGGCCTCGATGCAAGCGGGCCGTGAACCAGAAAGTGCTGCCTTCGCCGGGCCGGCTCTGGACGCCGCATTCGCCGCCCATCAACTGCGTCAGCCGCTTGGTGATCGCCAGCCCCAGACCGGTGCCGCCGAACTTGCGGGTGATCGATGCATCGGCCTGCTCGAAGGCCTGGAACAAGCGCGGAATGCTTTCCGCCTCGATGCCGATGCCCGTGTCTTCCACCGCGAAGCGCACGAGCACCTCATCGCCGCGGTCTTCCAGCAGCTTGGCGCGCAGGGTGATGGTGCCGGTTTCGGTGAACTTGATGGCGTTGCTGGCGAAGTTGAGCAAGGCTTGCCGCAAGCGGGTCGGGTCACCGCGCAGCCACAGGGGCACGGCGTCGGCGTCGGTCTTGATCGTCAAGGACTTGGCGTGCGCTGACTCGGCAACGATCAAAGCGACGGCGTCGAGCACGGACGACAAGTGGAAGTCGGATGTCTCGAGCTGGACCCTGCCCGCCTCGATCTTGGACAGGTCCAGGACGTCGTTGATGAGCGAAAGAAGGTGCTTGCTCGCGCCATCGATCTTGTCCAGCCGAGCGGCCTGTTCAGGCGTGACGCCGTCGCGCCGCATCAGGTAGTTGAGGCCGACGATCGCGTTCAAGGGCGTGCGGATTTCATGGCTCATGTTGGCCAGGAATTCGCTCTTCGCGCGATTGGCGCCTTCGGCCAGATCGCGCTGCTGGCGGGTGCGCAAGGTCTCGATGGCCACCGAGATGTTGCGCGCCAGCTCCTCCAGTGGCGGCACCTCTTCGGGGTTGAAGGCGCCGACCTCGGCCGCGTAAAGCGAGAGGATGCCGATGACCTCGTTCGCGGCCGTCAACGGCAGCGCGATACTCGACTGCAAGCCGTGACGCAAGGCTTGGTCGCGCCACGGCGCCAACGCGTCACCGGTTCGCCAGTCCTGATTCACCTGTGTGCGTCCGCTGCGCATAGCGGTCTCGAACGGACCCCTGCCGGTCGGCAGCCTCTCGTCCCAGCGGAGCTGGATCGCCTGAAGGAAGTCGACCGCCGGGCCGGCGCTTGCCACGATGCGGGCCGACTTCGCCTCGTCACGGTTGGCGAAGATCACACTGGCCAACAGGAACCCACCCGCGGCGACCACCGCTTCGCACACCTGGCCGAGGTAGGCGGCTTCGTCGAGCACGTCGGCCAGGCTGATGTAGCCGCTGCTCAGCACCCGCAACGAGCGGTTCAGGCGCCGGGCGCCGTCTTCGGCCAGCTTGAGTTCGGTGATGTCGGCGAAGGTGACGACGATCTGGCTGATCTGACCCTGCTCTTCGCGGAAAGGGTAGGCATCCACCTGCACCCACACCGGGCGCGGCAGGTCGGGGCGCTGCACCCCGAGCACCAGCTTGTTCACGGCACTGCCGCGTGCCAGCACCTGTGGCACCGGGAACCGGGCCAGCGGCATTACCGAGCCGTCTTCTTCCAGAAAGCACCAGTAGGGGTCGATCGCGACCTTGCCGCGCATCTGGTCCAGCGTCAGGCCGATCACGCGGCAGGCCGCCGGATTGGCGTCGATGATGTGGGAGTCCGAGCCATGGACGATGACGCCGCAGCTGATGTTGTCGAGCAGCGCCTGCAGCCGCTGCTCGTTGTCGTGCCATGCAGTCTCGGCGTGCCGGCGCGCCGTGATGTCGGTGATGCTGCCCAGCATGCGCAGCGGCGCGCCCGCAGCATCGCGCTCGACGACATCGCCGCGGTCCTCGACCCAGAGGATGCTGCCATCGGGGCGGACCATCCGGTATTCACTGGCGTAGGGCCCCCGGCCCGCCAGGCAGGCCTGCACGCGCGCCAGGGCTGCAACACGGTCTTCGGCGTGGATCAGCGGCGCGAACTCGGCCATCGTGTGCTCGAGATGCTCTTCGCCCAGGCCCAGCAGTTCGCACCAGCGCAGGTTGTGAGTCACGCGGTCGCGATCAATCTGCCATTCCCACCAGCCTGCACCCGTGACGGCCAGCACTTGGCGCAGCCGCAACTCGCTCTGGCGCAGCGCCTCATCGGCCTGTTTGCGCTCGGTGACGTCCAGGATCAGGCTGTTCCAGAGCGTGCCGCCATCCGCTTGACGCCGCGGCTGCCCCACGCCTTGCAGCCACTTGCGTTGGCCCGAAGGGGTGGTGATGCGCCACTCCCAGCGCCAGGGCTCCAGTGTTCGCGCCGACTGCATGACCGAGCCCTGCATGCCGGGCAGGTCCTGGGCATCGACCATGCTCCAGAAAACCGTGGCATCCTGCTGCATCCGCTCGGCCGGCACCTCCCACAGATCGACGCAGCGCGGGCTCATGTACTGCACCGTCTTGCTGCCGTCCGGATGCACGACGTAGCGAAGCAGAGCGCCCGGCACGTTCTCGGCCATGCTTCGAAAACTCGTCGCCCAGGCCCGCAGTTCAGCTTCGACGCCGGCGTCGCCCTGGTTCTCGGCCATGTTGCCAGCTCCTCTCTGTGGTCGGGCCACCCCAGACCATTACCTGAAAATCACAACCGGGGTCCGCTCATTCTGACATTGCGACCCGCATAGCGGTCATGTTCTGCGGCCTGCTGAATGCAATGCGGTGTAGCCAGCGCAGAGAAGCAGTCAACTGCGGTTTCTAGGATCAGCCGTGCGGGCAGATGGGCGCCCCTTGGCAATTGCGCGGCGGCCTGCGCCACGACCCCTTGCGGGCGCTGCAGCGGGGGGCACGCAGACCACGCTGAAGCGCCCGCTTCAGATCAACGCTTTCACAAGGTCGAGCGCCGACACCACGCCGCGGATGCTGGGGCCATCCATGACCACCACGTGGTGGATATGGTGCTGAATCATCAACGATGCCACCGTGCCCACCGGCGTCTCGGGCGACACCGTGATCGGGCGGTAGCTGCACAATTGCCACGCGGCGGTGGCGTCTGCGTCGCGCTTGTCGAAGTGGAACCGAAGCAGGTCGCTCAGGCTGACGACTCCGATCAATTCACCCGCATCGGCCACCACGGGCGCCCAGGACAGGCGATGCTCCTTCAAAAAGGTCTCGACGGCCGACACCTTGTCATCGGCGCCGATGACCTGGGTGTGGGTCTGCATCAAGCGGGAGATCGGTTCATTCTTCAAAGGTTGGTCTCCATGCGAAACGGGCTGCGCGCTGGCGGCATCGTGGCGCTGACCGCGGTTGCAAGTGTTGACGCGACGCAAACACGCTGCGCAAAAGACCGGAATTTGTCAGGGCTGGTGCCGCCACCACGCAGGCAGCAGGGCCAGCACCTCGGGCTGGCGGTAGCGCTGGTCCATCAGCCACAACCAGCCACGATCGTCGGGCGCTCGCAACACGCGGCCGGCGGCCTGCACCACCTTGTGCATGCCGGGCACCAGATCGGCATAGCCGTGGCCGGCACCGAACAGCCGGTCCAGCCGCTGACGAAACTGGTCTTGCAGCGGCGACACCGGCGGCAGGCCCAGCGTGGCGATGAAGGCACCGATCAAACGGCTGCCGGGCAGGTCGACGCCTTCGGCAAAAGCACCGCCCAGCACCGCAAAGGCGATGCCCTGCCCTTGCGGCACGAAGCGGGTCAGAAAGGCCACACGGGCGGCGGCGTCCATGGCCCGGTCCTGGCGCCACTGTGGCACTTGCGGGTGGCGCAGCGCCAGCGCATCGGCGACCTGCTGCAGGTACTGAAAGCTGCTGAAAAACGCCAGGTAGTTGCCCGGATGGGCGCTGAACTGCCGCGCCATCAAGTCCACCACCGCCGCCAGCGAGGCTTCGCGATGGGGGTAGCGTGTGGACACGCGGTCGGCAATCTGCACGCGCAGGTTTTCCGGCGCAAAAATGGGCGGCACATCGATCCAGCCGCTGTTGTCGGGCAGGCCCAGCAGATCGCGCTGGTAGCCTTGTGGGGCCAGCGTGGCCGAGAACAACACGGCGCAGTGACAAGCCTCGAAGCGCGGGCGCAGGAAGGTCGCCGGCGCGATGTTGCGCAGCGACAGCGTGGCCTCGACGCTGGAGCCGAGCGGCTGCCGCTCGATGTCCAGCAGCGAATGCGTGCCGAAGCGGTCCACCGCCTTTTGCAGGCGCACGACATCGAAGTAGAAGTTGAGCACGGGCCCGTGGGCCATGGGCTGGGTTTGCAGGTGCTCGCCCAGGCCCGACACCAGCTCTTGCAGTGCGTCTGCCATGTCGTCGGGAATCTCGTCATGCGCCGCGTAGTCACCGTCCTGCTCTGCCGCAGCTTCACCCAGCAGCTGGATCAGCCGGCTGAACAAGGGCCGCAGCAAGGCCGGCGCCAACACCCGGGCCGCGCGTATCTGGGCCAGGCTGATGGCGGCGCTGTACATCTGGCGCGTACGTTCCACCAGGTTGTGCGCCTCGTCCACCAGCAGCCCGATGCGCCAACCCAGCGCCTGCGCCAGGCCGTGCAGTTGCCCGTTGGGGTCGAAGGCGTGGTGCACGTCGCCCACCACCACGTCGGCCCAGCGCAGCAATTCCTGGCCCAGGTAGTAAGGACAGATGCCGTGCTGCAGCGCGATGCGGCGCTGTGCTGCGGGGTCCATCCAGGCCTCGGCGACCGCCTGCTCGCGCGCGGCGGGCAGGCGGTCGTAGAAGCCCTGCGCCAACGGGCAGGCATCGCCGTGGCAGGCCTTGCCGGGGTGTTCGCAAGCCTGCTCCTTGGCCACCAGGGCCAGCACCCGAACGGCACCCGCGGGTGTCTGCTCGCGCACCCGGTGCAGGGCCTCCAGCGCCGTGATGCGGCCCGTGCCCTTGCACGTGAGATAGCCGATCTTGTCCAGCCGCTGGCCCGGCATGGCACGCAACATCGGGAACAGGGCGCCCAGCGTCTTGCCGATGCCGGTGGGTGCCTGGGCCAGCAGGCAGCGGCCGTTGACGGCGGTGCGGTAGACGGCCTCGGCAAGCTCGCGCTGGCCGGGGCGAAAAGGGCCGGGCGGAAACGGCAGAAGTTCCAGCGCCTGGTCTCTGGCCGCCCGGTGCGCCAGCTCTTGCCGGGCCCAGTCGACGAACAGCCCGCAGCGTCGGGCCAGCGTGGCTTGAAGTTCTGCAGCCGAGCACAGCTGCTGCAACACGGTTTCATGCTGCGTGCCGGCGTCGACGTAGACCAGCGCCAGCTGCACCTCCTGCAGTTCGCGCGCTGCGCACATCAGCGCACCGTAAGTTTGCAACTGCGCCCAATGCAGATGGCGCCGGTTCTCGGCCATGGCTTCGGGCTGGCCGCGGATGGTCTTGATTTCTTCCAGCCGGTTGCTGGGCGGGTCATAGCCGTCGGCCCGCCCGCGCACCAGCAACGGCCCGAAACGGCCCTGCAGCGCCACTTCGCATTCATAGGCGGGGCCGCGGCGGGCCTGCACGGCCGCTTGCCCCAGCTGGCCCTCGAGCGCCGTGGCCGAGGGCGTGAAGCGGCGGTCGAGGTCGCCATGCTTGGAGGTGAACTCACAAAGGCTGCGCACCGACACCGTGTAGCCAGATGGCGGGACGGCGTCACGCTCAGAACCGGCAATGACTGGATGGTCGTGGTGCACGGGGTGGCCCGGTCTCCGTCTTGCCGCACACCCGGCGCGGCGTTGCCAACAAAAAAGGCACCTGGCGTCGCCGCCGGGTGCCTTGTTGGATGTCTACCGAATCTGGTAGGCGCTAGTGGACTCGAACCACCGACCCCCACCATGTCAAGGTGGTGCTCTAACCAGCTGAGCTAAGCGCCTGTGAAGCCCATGAGTATATAGGAGCTGCTGAACGCCTTTGTGCGTGGTTGAGCGTGCTTGAGCGACCAGAGGTCGCCTCAGCGCCGCCGCGCGTGACGTACGCCCTGCACGGCGCCAATCTGGGCCAGCACCTGCTGCAAGCGCACCGCGTCGGCCACTTCCACGGTGAAGGTCATCCAGGCGCTGCTGCGGTCGCGCGCGCTCTGCGTGTTGACGCCGGTGACATTCATTTGCGCCTTCGCAAAGATCTCCGACACGTCACGCAGCAGCCCTGGCCGGTCGGCTGCCTCGACCACCACATCCATCGGGTAGACGGGGGCCTTGTCGCGGCCTGGGCTGCCCCAGGCGACCTCGATCACGCGGTCGGGCGACTGCTGCGCCATTTGCCGCAGGTTGGAACAACCCCGGCGATGCACCGCCACGCCGCGCCCCCGCGTCACGAAGCCCGAGATGGCGTCGGGCGGCGCAGGCCGGCAGCAGCGTGCCAGCGTGGTGAGCAGCGAATCCATGCCCACCACCAGCACGCCGCCGCGCCCGCCACCGGCTTCGGCGCGCGGTCGGTGCAGCGTGATGTCATCGTCGCTGGCCGGCGGCGCGGCCGGCCGCAGCAGGTTTTCGATGGTGCGCAACGACAGCTCGTCCTTGCCCACC
>JBBQMM010000197.1:0-8083 GCA_038328935.1 Burkholderiales bacterium | reverse complement strand
CTTCGGATTTGACAAGCTGGCGCTGATCGGCGCGGTGGCCTTGATTGTGATCGGCCCCGAACGCCTACCACGGGTTGCGCGTACCGTAGGTCATTTGATCGGCAAGGCGCAGCGCTACGTGTCTGACGTCAAGGCCGAGGTCAATCGCTCGATCGAACTGGACGAGTTGAAGAAGATGCGCACCCAGTTCGAAGACGCGGCGCGCAACGTCCAGGACACCGTGCGCAGCGAAGTCAGCAGCGTCAGCAATTCTTTCGAGAACGACTGGAAAGCCGCCACCGGCGGCTTGGGCAACAGCGCGGGTAGCGGTAGCGACAGCGACAGCATGGGCGGCAGTGGCTACACGCCGCTGGAGCCGCCACCGCCGAGCTACAGGCACCCGAAGAAGAACTGGCGATTGAAAAAAGGTGCCCTACCGCAGTGGTACAAGCAGCGGCAGGGCATCCGCACCAAGGCGCAGTCGGGAGCCGCGCGCGTGGCGCGCTTTCGGCCAGCGGGCATGAAGGTGCGATGAGCGACGAAACCAAAACCGAAGCGGCGGGCGCGTCGGACAAGCCCGATGAACTGGCCGGCAGCGAAGCCCCTTTCGTGTCGCACCTGGTGGAGTTGCGCGACCGGTTGATTCGCGCCGTCATCGCCATCGCCATCGCCTTTGCCGCGCTGGCCATCTGGCCCGGCCCTTCAGGCTTGTACGACCTGCTGGCGGCCCCGTTGGTGGCGCACCTGCCCAAGGGTGCCACGTTGATTGCCACCAACGTGATCTCGCCTATCCTGGTGCCGCTGAAGATCACACTGATGGCGGCCTTCATGCTGGCGCTGCCCGTGGTGCTGTACCAGGTGTGGGCTTTCGTGGCCCCGGGCCTGTATTCACACGAAAAGAAAATGGTGCTGCCGCTGGTGGTGTCGAGCACGTTGCTGTTCATCACCGGCGTGGCCTTCTGCTATTTCCTGGTGATACCGGGCATGAGCAAGTTCATCCAGGCCTTTGCCCCCGCCAGCATCACCGCAGCACCTGACATCGAACAGTATTTCGGGTTCGTGCTGACGCTGTTCTTCGTCTTTGGCATCGCGTTCGAGGTGCCGATAGCCGTCATCGTGTTGGCACGCATCGGCGTCGTGACGATCGAGCAACTGCGCAAGTTCCGCGGCTACTTCGTGGTCGGCAGCTTCATCGTCGCGGCGGTGGTGACACCCCCCGACGTCATCTCGCAGCTGGCGCTGGCCATACCGATGTGCATCTTGTACGAGGTGGGCATCGTGGCGGCGCAGCTGTTCATCAAGCACACGAAGGCGCCGCCGGAAGAAGACGCAGCGGCGGGCAAGACGACGCATTGACTTTCAAATTGACGGGCGCGTGGGCCCGGCGCGCTGGAGGAACTGGGCCCTGCGCCGCAGGCGCCGGCGCTTGAGGGGTCCGTGAGGGTGTGCCCTGCAAATGCAAGGCCGCCGCGCAAGTTCGGAGAGCAGCTCGCCACTTTCCAGGCTCGATGTATATGCTGTTTATACAGTGTGTCGGGAGCCTGCCATGCTGACCCGTGTTTTCCAAAGCGGCAACTCGATTGCCGTGCGCATCCCCAAAGAACTGGCCATCGTCGAGGCATCGCGGGATGTCTTGATTGAGAGAGTGGGCAACACCCTGGTGATTCGGCCCGTGCCGCTGCGCTTGCTGGCCGGCATCGCCGATATCTTCGCCGAGTTCAGCGTGCGAGTTCATGGCGGCAGGGCGCAAATTCCACAAGGAAACCGCGCGCCGCGACTGGGCGCGGCCCGACTCGGCGCCAGCCGAATCGACGGTTGGATCGCCTGTTGAATCGAATGTTGAATCGAATGTCGCCGAAGCGGGCAGCCAAGACGGCATCCAGGCAAAAAGCCCGCCGTGACATTTAAGACTTGACCCCAAGTGACCCCAAACGTATGCAACCGCGCGTGGCCCCGAATGCGGTGACCCCACAGTGCGTGTGAACCCTGAAGCGGGCACCCGGCTGACGGGCAGTCGACCGAGCGCGGCCTACGGCGTCTACCTCTCTGACCAGTTTTCGACCGCAGCCAGTGCCAGCGCCGGTGACAGCACCGGCACACCTTGCACGGTCTCGAGCACCAGCAGGTCTTGGTCGCCACTGATCAGACATTGGGCGCCTCCGGCCAGCGCCAAGTGCACAAACGGGTCGTCGTTTGCATCGCGGCTGTAGCGTTGGGCTGCAAACGGCGCCAAGTCGGCCAGCGCGACCCACTGCGCTGCAGCCGAAAGGTCATGCAGCAGCAGCTTGCGCATTTCGATGCTCAGATAGCGATCAAACTTCGGGCGCCACAGGCGGGTTTCGAGCTCTGCAAAGGTGCTTTTTGAAAACAGAAGGCAACCGCGCTGCAGCACCAAGCTCAGCAACCGGGCTGGCAGCGAACCGCCGAGCAGCGCCGCACTGATCAATACATTCGTGTCGACCACCGCACGTTTAGCCTTCATCAGCCAACAAGGTGTTCAAGATCGCAGGCGTCATGCCCTGCGCCGCTGCTTGATCGCCTGCCTGACTCAGCGTGTGTTGCAGGCGGTTGGCATAGAAGGCGCGCATGGCTTCATAGTCCTGCGCTGACACCATCACGCCCACCACACGGTCCCGGCGAGTCACCTGAACCGGGCCCCGCTGTGCGCGATCTATGAATTCGCCAAAGCGCACCTTGGCCTCGTTGGCTGTGAAGGACTCCATGAGCGACTCTTGGTGATCAGTTGGACCACTCATTTTAAGCGAATCGTTCGTTTGGATCAAGAACGGCTTTCCAGGGCGTCGTCTGCACTGCACGCAGTCGGGACTGCTCCAGGCCTGCGGTCGAGCCAGGGTGCGAACGGAGGCCAAACGCGAGATGCCAGCAAGCCTTTCAGCTTTGTCCGCGCTGCGCGCCTGCGCTCGATATGTTCGAGAAGCCATAGGCAAAGCGGGCGCATGCACTGGCGCTGGAGCCGGCTGTGCGCTTATTGGAATAGCGCATTCCGGCCGGCACGTGGGATCCAAGGGGCGTCAAGATTCAAGACTTGACCAAACCCGCAAGACCCAAGGAGAAATGGGAGACCTGACCCCAAGCCGATCTGGGGCCTTCGCTGAGCGGCACCAGCTTGGCCATGGGCGTTACAGCCTTGGCAATGATGATGATCTGGCCCCGGTGTGCTGCCTCAACAAGCTAAGACAACTGCGTCTTGGCTTCGTAGATGTTTATTTGCATGGCATCTGTGCATTGACCAAGGATGATCAAATCTAGCAGCCGCCGGCGCCGTTTGGTTTGAGCATGGGTTCGAGCGCGGGACCTGGCTATGGCGCTTTGCGGCGACTGGCGGCCTGGGCCTTGTCCAGCAACGCCAGTCCGCGCGCGGCGCCATACGCACCACGCAAAGCGCGCAACTTGAAGCGCGTCTCTGCGTCGAATTCAGCCAGCATCACCGTGGCCATCTCGTCGATCAAACGGTTTAAGGTGGTGCCCCGGCTGTCGGCCAAGGCGCGCAGGCGCTGGTGTTTGTCATCGGCCAAACGGACGGTCAATGCACTCATGGGGATATTTCCTTCAGAAACGCGGCGGGGTCCAGACAGCGCAGAAAAGGGAACCGCAATTCAGCCCGCAGCAGGTCTCGCAAGTTGCGGGTGACCACATATCTGGCCGCACCCGCCACGGCCAGTTCTACCAGATGGTTGTCCGCCTCGTCAGGCAGGTTGGGGCGCCAAGCGAAGTAAACGCGGGTCCATTCGCAGCGTGCGATGAAGATGTCCAACAGATCCTCACGCTCGGCTTGCGTCAAGCGGCAGCCTTCAAACAGGGCCGGCCGCGATAGCACATCTTCGTACTCAGCCAGCAAGGCCGACCCCATCAAAGGCAGCACTTGCCCTGTCAAGCAGGCGCTGACAACTTGGCTGGCTGCGCCCGTGCCCAGGCAGGCTCCGACAAATACGTTGGTGTCGATGACTGCGCGGATAAGCATCGTCTACATGGTAGCAGGAATGCCACCAATCCGAAATTCATGCTGGCGCGCGCGGAATGCCAGCGACCGCTGTGTGACCCACTGCCGCCGCGCCGAGTCGCGCGTTCATCTTCAGCATCGCACCCTTCCGCTAGGGAACCCTTGACGCAACACTCCAAGCGCGCGGCTCCGCGAGGAGAAATGGGAGACTTGACCCCGACGCCCCGCCGTGACCCGCCGTGACCCCGTGCCCGCAAGGAGAAATGGGAGACCTGACCCCGTTATCCGCGTTATCCGCGCGATTCAGCGCCGTGGCTCATCGCCAGCGTGGGAATCTGCGTCGTATTCACTGCAGCCTGCAGCGGCGCCAGCATCGCCGAGCCGATGGGGTCACGAGCCGATGGGGTCAGGTCTAAGGTCAGGTCTCCCTTTTCTCGGCGAATTGGGTGACCTGACCCCGTTACCACTGTGACGGGGCTGTCGGTGTAGAAGGCCGGTTGATCGGCCTGCGTGAGCGCCAGGAGTGGGAGGGAGAGGAGGGGAAAGGGGAGACCTGACCCCGTTCCGGGGGTGCATCGCCAACGTGGGAATCTTCGTTGCACTCACTGCGGCCTGCAGCGGCGACAGCATCGCCGCGCAGGCCAGGTCGGCGCCCGTCGAGTTGCCGCGGCCCGGCCCGTACGGCGCCACCGGCAACGGCAAAGCCTGGAAGGTGGCCGCCGCCAGGGGCGAGGCCAGCAGCGTCTCGGCGCCGACCATTTCGTCGGCCAGCTGGTGCGCAAAGGACGAGTTGGCGCCGTTCTCCAGCAGCCGCCGCACCAGATAGGCCAGCAGGTCGCGGTGCTCGCCCACCGGTGCATCGATCAAGCTCGGCCAGAAGCTGACGGCGGTGTCAGGCAGGTTCCGCGCACCCCTTCTCGTCGATGGCACAGCGCAAGCCACCGGGCGCCGCAAGGCGTGCGGAGTGAACCGCTCTGGCAGTCTCTATTTTCGCTTGCCCTCCGGGGCGCTCCTGCATAATATGACCTCATGTAGTCACAAAAGGAATGATCGTGGACATCGTGCAGATTCGTGAAGCCAAGGCGGGTTTTTCAGCCCTCGTGACCGCTGCCGAAAACGGGCGGCCGACACTGGTCAGCCGCCATGGCCGACCCTGCGCGATGATCGTTCCGGTGGCCGACGGCGCGCGCCTTTACCCGCTGGAGATGCCCAACCTCGCCAACTACCTGTTGGCGCTGCCCGCGCCGCTCGAGACCGAACGCGACGCCACGCCGCTGCGGGGTATCGACTTTGCATAAGGGCTATCTGCTCGACACCAGGGTGGTGTCCGCCCTGGCCCCAGGGCGTGAAGCATTTGTGCCCTCCGCGCTGGGAGTCTGGCTGCAGGCGCAACACGAGGCGCTGTTCCTGCCGTCCATAGCGATTGCCGAAGTGGCCCAAGGCATCGGCAAACTGCGCCGCGCCGGTGGTGTCGAACGGGCCGATCGCCTTGACCGCTGGCTCGACGGTTTGTTGGCCGCTTACGCCGAGCGCATCCTGCCGCTCGATGCGCACGCGGCACGGCTCGCCGGCCAGATTTCTGAAGCAGCTCATGCTCAGGGCTGCCACCCCGGTTTTGCCGATGTCGCCATTGCCGCGCTGGCCCAGCACGGCGGCCTGTTGCTGCTGACCTGCAACCTCAAGCACTTTCAGCCCCTGGGCGTGGCCTGCGTCGACCCGTTGGTCGCCTTGCCAGCCGCGCAGCACGGGGATGCGCACCCTGCCGCAAGTCGCTGAGCCTGGTGCGCTCTGCTCTCCTGGGCATGCTGATGCCGGTCAGCAGCCACGCGGAGAAGGAGCAAGAGGTCGCCACCATCGCAACCAGCCGCACAGCCTTGCGAAGCCCGCCGTGTGGTGCGCACGGATGCCGATGGACCGCATGAGCCTAGGGCACAGGGGCCTTGTGCCGCGCGTTTACGGGCTCGCCTGTGTTCCTCATCGCCGAGCCGATGGGTCACGAGCCGATGGGGTCAGGTCTTGGTCAGGTCTCCCTTTTCTCGGAGAATTGGGAGACCTGACCCCGTTACCGACGATGTGTAGGCCGCCAAACAGCGGCCAGCCGCTGTTGCGGCGCTGTCCGAACGTTCGTTCGTCTCGGTGACCGTGCTGCTGGAACTGGAATGGGTTTTGCGGGGGTTCTACGAGCTGCCCGCGAAGGATATTTCCCGCGTCTTGCGTGCACTGGCCAGCATCCCCCATGTCACCCTTGAAGATCGTGATGCTGTCTTGGCAGCGGTTGCTGCCTTCGACCAGGGGCTCGACTTCGGAGATGCGCTGCATGTGGCGAGCAGTTCGCGTTCTTCTGGGTTTGCGACGTTCGACCGGCGATTGGCAAAGCGGGCGAAGGCACTGGCGTTGGAGCCGGCCGTGGAGTTGCTGGGGTAGCAGTTTCTGGCGATGCGCGTGAGATGCGAGGGGGAGATCAATATTCAAGACCTGGCCCCGACCCGCGTCGTGAACATTGCGAAGCCACGCTGCCGATACCGAACAGCATTGGACCGCGCATGAAATGTTTATTGGCACTGCCAACGAGTTGTTAGCTGTCCTGAGTTGTCTTGATACCACTCGATTGGGATCGTTGCGTCATTCATCATGAACAATAACGTTTCTCCAGGAGTGACGGGTATCGTATTGGATGAGCCTAAGGCCAAGAATTGATTTGTCGAGCTTCGCTTTACGACAAGCAGCATATTCGGCGCAGAGGGAATGGGAACACCAAAATTTGTAAGATTCAATGAGTTACCTCCGATGACACCGTCCGCATTTTGATATTGAGGTGGAGCTTGAGGGCCAGCGGACCAAGTGCCCGTCGAAGTGAAGGTGCAGGTCGACGCTGAATTTGGAACGACAAGAGCGACACCTGGTATCAAGTTCGCTGAGACGGCCAAAGTGCCTCTCAAATCCTGGGGCAAGGAATCCGCTGCAGCAGAAACTCGAACCCAGTCGAATGCTGCGCCGCTGTAATTGTTGTCTCCGGTTCTTGCAACCAAGTAAAAGGTTCTTCCTTCGATGGACTGACTGAGAGTCGCTGTCGCACGCTGCGTGATATTTTGAAGCGTTGGCCCACGCTCGATGGTGTACCTGTCACCTTCAATCGTCATCCGGTACTCCATCCAAACCCCCGCAGCCGGAGGATTCCCCAAGTTAATACTGCGGTCCATCCTGGGGCCGCCACACTGGGGAAAAAGCTCTTTGAATTCATACACGCCACCGCCCGCCCCGACAAGACCTGCTCCACAATAGGGCGTATCTGACATCGTAATGTAGTCATTGACATTGCCAGAATCATGCAGCGTCACTGGAAATTCACCGCTCCTTGTTCGTGCAATTCGCGCTTCTACGACAATTTTTTGGCCTTTGAATGAAACTTTTCCTGCAGTACTCATTCCCGCGTACGCAGTCAGCTCAGCATTGCCTCCAGAAATTAATATAGGAGGAGGGGCAGGAGGTACAAAACTTCCAAGATGGTTCAGGTAGGTCCAGCCGACCGAAGACCACTTTGATAGGTCCAGGGCGGCACCGCCGAAGTCGTCATTAAAGGTAGCGACAGTGGTAGGCGGCGCCACCGGTACCTCCACCGGCACCCTCCACCCGTCCAGCAGCACCTGCCCGCCCTGCTTGTCTTTCACCACGCCAGGCATCTGCCCAGCCACCGCGCCGGCTTCGTTGTTGAACAGGCAACTGAAGAAGCGCGCTTCATTGGTGCCGCCCCCCAGCTCGGTGTTGGAGACACCACACTTCTCTACCGCAAAGCCCATCGTCGGATCAGCCCGCAAGTTGGTTCCTGCCACCTTGAACGTGACGGTCTCACCAAATTTCACGGTGCCTGAATTGTTGGAGCTGGGCGAGGTCCAGGTCACGCCGCTGACGTTTGTGGTCACGTCGACGGTTACCGTGCCCAACAGGGCGCCGCCTGCCTGCACCTGCAGCACCTGCGCCCCCAGCGTGTACAGCTCGCAAGCCACGCCGAAACCATTGACCGTGAGGTTGTTCGGTGCCTGGCAGTTGGACCGGTTGTCGTCACCGCGCCGCACTGGCACCACGGTCAGGCCTGTGGTGGGCAGGTTCTGGCCGGTGACTTCGAAGGATGCAGCCAGTGTGCGG
>JBBQMM010000196.1:0-8100 GCA_038328935.1 Burkholderiales bacterium | reverse complement strand
GGAGCTGAAGACAGCGCGTCCCGCCTGGCAAGCCGTCCCTCAGCTCACGCTGCCACGGCCAGGGTGGCGGGCGCAGCCGCTTCAGGCGGTGTGCCCACGGCCACGCCGGGCGTCAGCAGACGCTGCAGCAACCGCTCGACCGTGCTGATGGCCGAGCCAAACGGCAGTGGGCCGGCGCCGCGAAAGAAGAGGCCTTTGGCCACGTCGCCGCGCAAGGCGGCCGCGAGTTGTTTGTCGATGCAGAACTGGCCCCAGCCGGCCGTGCCATCGCGCAGCCCGCACTGGGCCAGGCAGTCGAACGACATCACGCAGCGCGGCTTCTTGTGCGCGGTGGACTGCAAACGGGGCTCGGCCTTCAAGTAGCTGCGCAGCCAGGGCGTGAGCACGGCACGCGCGGGCAAGCCGGCCACGCTGATCAGTTCCACCACTTCATCGTCGCCCGCCTGTGCCAGCACCTGCTTGAAGGCGATGTGCGCGTCACACTCTTCGGTGGCCACAAAAGGCGTGCCCAGTTGCACGGCAGCGGCGCCCAGCGCCTGCAGGCGCTGGATGTCTTCAAAACTGCGCACACCGCCGGCGGCGATCAGCGGCAGTTCACGCTCGATGCCGGCGCTGCGCAGGAAGGCCAGCGACTCGGGAATCACGCGTTCAAAGTCGAAGCGCGGAACGTTCAGGTCGGCAATGCGCGCGGCACCCAGATGGCCACCGGCCCAGCGCGGGTGCTCGATGACGATCGCATCGGGCAGTCTTCGCTTGCGCTCCCATTTCTTGACCAGCAGCGACACCCCGCGTGAATCAGACAGGATGGGCACGAGCAGCGCAGCCGGGTGGTCGCGCGCGAGATCGGGCAGGTCCAGCGGCAAGCCGGCGCCCACCACCACCGCATCGATGCCGCATTCCAGCGCCGTCTGCACCGAGCTGGCGTAGTCGCTCACCGCGCGCATCACGTTCACGGCCAGCAGGCCGCGGCCGCCCGCGAGCTGGCGCGCCGAGGCGATTTCCCGTCGCAACGCCTCCACGTTTGCCGCGTTGATGACGTCTTTCAACTGCGGGCCCGGGGGCATGCCCGATGAACGATCCATCAAGTCGGGGTGGTGCCGCCGCAGGTCCACCGACGAGATCGTGCCCACCGCGCCATGCCAGGCCACGCTGCCGGCCAGACGGTGTGCCGAGATGCCCACGCCCATGCCTCCCTGCACGACGGGCAGCAAGCTGCGCCCGCCCAGCTGAAGCTCGCGCAAACCGCTGCGGGCGAGGTGTTCGAGCAACGGGGGTTCGCGGGCTGGAGTCATGTTCTGGTTGTGATGTGCTGACTTGACGGGCGGCAAAACGGGCCACGGTGCCGCACGCGAAGGCTGTGTCGCCGGGCCGATTCAGACAGCTTGCGCAAGGTACGCCAGTCGCGCTGGCGGTTCCATGATCTGCCTCAAGCCTTGTGCAAACCGGCCGCTCTGCGCAGCCGTTGTCAGCAAGATGGCCGGGCGGCGGCGCTGCGCAAGGTGCCGCTGGCTACCTGCACGACCAACATCCACGGCCTCCTTCCGCGCCCGCGCACGCCGCCGCGCTCGCTGATCCTGATCGAGGACATCGACGCGTTTTTCGTTGCCCGCGAGAAACAGCACGCAAGGGTGCAGATCAGCTTTTCGGGCCCGATCAACGCGGCTTGATGATCCCCAGGCAGGCGCTGTGCGCGCGGCGCATCACATCGGCGCTTCTTCGACGTCGGCCGCTGCGGCACCGTCCTTGCGAATGCGCACGGGGGCGGGTCTGGACCGTGCGGCCAGTGCGGCCGGTGCGGCGGTTGCTGCAGACTGTGAGGTCTGCACGAAGGCCGCTGTCGCGTCGGCCGGCCCGGGCGCCGCACCAGGTCCGGCGTCGGCGCCCGACTCGCCGTCCGCGCCATCCGCACCCGGCTCGGCGCCCTTGATGACGCGGGTGTAGGGCGCCAGCATCTGCACCATCTGGCCGTAGATCTTGGGGTTGCCGGCGACCACTTCGCGTTGGTACAGATAGTCCGCCTCGCCCGTGAAGTTGCCGATCAGACCCCCCGCTTCGGTGATCATCAGCGAGCCCGCGGCCATGTCCCAGGGGCTCAGGCCGGTCTCGAAAAAGCCGTCGTAGTAGCCGGCTGCCACGTAGCACAGGTCCAGCGCTGCGGCGCCCGGGCGGCGCAAGCCGGCGCAGCTTTGCATCACCTCTTCGAACATCTTCATGTAGCGCTTGAAGTTGTCGCCCTTGCGGAAAGGGAAGCCGGTGCCGATCAGCGAATCAGCCAGGCGCAGGCGCTTGGAGACGCGCAGGCGGCGGTCGTTGAGGAAGGCGCCGCGGCCCTTGCTGGCGAAGAACAGGTCGTTGCGCGTGGGGTCGTACACCACTGCCTGCTGCACCTGGCCGCGGAAGGCCAGCGCGATGCTGACGGCATAAACCGGCAGGCCGTGCAGAAAGTTGGTGGTGCCGTCCAGCGGATCGATGATCCAGACGTACTCGCTGTTCTTGGCACCGTGTTCGCGGCCCGACTCCTCGGCCAGGATGCCATGGCCGGGGTAGGCCTCGAGCAGCGTCTGGATGATGATGTGTTCTGCCGCGCGGTCGACTTCCGACACGTAGTCGTTGGGCCCCTTGCGGCCCACCTTCAGCACCTCCAGGTCCAGCGCCGCGCGGTTGATGATGGACCCCGCTGAACGAGCCGCCTTGATGGCGATATTGAGCATGGGGTGGAGCGCTTGCGACATGGAAGTCCTGCTGGGTGAGCTGCGGTTGAAGGTGACAAAGAGCGACGCAGCGGACAATGCCCGCTGCTGAGCCCCGCATTTTACGTTCGCACCTTGCCAGCGCGTTTGCTAGCGTGTTTGCTAGCGTGTTTGCTAGTGCGTTTGCCAGCGTGTTTGCCAGCGCGTTTGCCAGCGCCCTTGCTCCCGCCCTGCTTTGGCCTTGCTTGCGCTTAGGCCCGCACCGTGCCTTGCCAGCCGCGCAGCGCTTGAAATCATGTCCGACCCCACACGTTTTGTCCTCTTGCACCCCAGCCACGGCGGCAACGTGGGGGCTGCTGCGCGCGCGATGAAGGTGATGGGGTTTCACGACCTGGTGCTGGTGCAGCCCCGATTCGCCGACGTGCTGCAGCACGCCGACACGCTGGCCTTTGCCAGCGGCGCCACCGATGTGTTGGCCCGTGCGCGCGTGGTGGACAGCCTGGCCGAAGCGCTGCAGGGCGTGACCTGGGCTTGCGCCACGGCGATGACGCCACGCGACTTCGGGCCGCCGACGCAGAGCCCGCGCGATCACTTCAGCACGCTGGCAGGCAGCGGCCACCGCGTCGCCTTCGTGTTCGGTGCCGAGCGCACCGGCATGAGCAACGACGACGTCTACCGCTGCCATGTGTGTTTGAGCATCCCCACCCACCCCGCCTATGGCTCGTTGAACCTGGCGCAGGCGGTGCAACTGATGGCCTACGACTGGCGCCAGGCTTGCGGCGGATTCGAGCTCAAGCCCGCCGCCGAGCCCGCGCCCTGGGCCGACGCAGCGGCCGTGCAGGGCGCGCTGCAGCATTGGGAGCAGACCTTGGTGCAGATCGGTTTCCTGGATCCCGCGACACCGAAAAAGCTGATGCCGCGTTTGCAGCAGTTGCTGAACCGCACCCAGCTCACGGCGCAGGAGGTGCATATCTTGCGTGGCATTGCACGCGCTGTTGCAAACGGCAGCGGCCGCGCAATTTCAAGCGGCAGCGCAGGCGCAATTTCAGGCGGCAGCGCAGGCGCGATTTCAGGCGGTAGCGCAGGCGCGATTTCAGGCGGTAGCGCGCGCGCTGCTGCAAACCCACCGCCGCCCCCAAAGAAGGCCGGCCAGCAGGACTGAGCGCTGCTCGCTACACTGTTTCCCTTGGAAGGGTTCCACATGTTCAGCCGACTGCGAGAAGACATTGCCTGCATCCTGGAGCGCGACCCTGCGGCGCGTTCAACCTGGGAGGTGCTGACCTGTTACCCGGGCTTGCATGCGCTGCTGGTGCATCGACTGGCGCACCGCTTCTGGTTGCGCGGCTGGCATTGGCTCGGGCGATTTACTTCGCACCTCGGGCGCTTTCTCACCGGCATCGAGATTCACCCTGGCGCCACCATCGGGCGCGCGGTCTTCATCGACCACGGCATGGGCGTGGTGATCGGTGAAATGGCCGAAGTGGGCGATGGCTGCACCATCTATCAGGGCGTGACCCTGGGCGGCACCTCTCTGGTCAAGGGGGCCAAGCGCCACCCGACCCTGGAGGCGGGCGTCATCGTGGGTGCCAGTGCGTCCGTGCTGGGTGGTTTTACGGTAGGTGCCGGTGCGCGCGTGGGTTCGGGCGCGGTGGTCACCAAGTCGGTGCCCGCCGGCGCCACCGCGGTGGGCAACCCGGCACGCATCATCCAGGCCGCGGCAGAAGTGGTGCGCGAAGCGGCGGCCGCGAAAATGGGATTTTCTGCGTATGGCCTGACGCAAGGCGATGACCCGATGGCGCAGGCGATGAAGGGCCTGATCGACAACGCATCCGGTCACGAACACCAGATCGCACTGCTGTGGCAGGCGGTGGAAAAGCTCTCGTCCCGTGCGCGCGAATTGCCTGCCGACGACTGCGTGCCGCAAGGCGCACAGATCACCGAGAGTTTTGACGCCGAACGGCTGAACCGGCTGGTCAAGTAGCGCGCCCCGAAGCCGCTGGCCCGGCTGGCTTGATACCCGGCGTTGCGCTGCTTTGCTTGGCTGCTTGCTGAGCAGCCGGCCCGCCCGGCCGCCGCCAGCCGAGCTTCATTCGCGTGGTCTGGTCGCGCTCTTCGGCCTGAAGGCCTTGCATACGGCCTCGTCGCACTCGATGTACGCGCCTCCGATGAGGTCGATGCAATAGGGCACGGCGGCAAAGATGCCGTGCACCGGCGGCGTCTGCTGGGGCAAGCCTTGCAGCGTTTCGGCAATCGATTTGGGCTGGCCGGGCAGGTTGATGATCAGCGTCTTGCCGCGCACCACCGCCACCTGGCGCGAAAGGATGGCGGTGGGCACGAAGGCCAGGCTGATCTGGCGCATTTGCTCGCCGAAGCCGGGCATCACCTTGTGCGCCACCGCCAGCGTGGCCTCAGGCGTCACGTCGCGCAGCGCCGGCCCGGTGCCACCGGTGGTCAGCACCAGATCGCAGCGCTGCTCGTCGGCCAGTTCGCACAGCGCTGCGCTGATGCCCGGCAGCTCGTCAGGTATCAGCCGCTCATGCCACGCAACGGGATTGCGCAGCGCACGCGCCAGCCATTCTTTCAGCGCCGGCAGGCCCTGGTCCTGATAGACCCCGGCCGAGGCACGGTCGCTGATGGAAACGATGCCGATGCGTACCAGTTCGAGTGTGCTCATGAGGTCGACATCAAGCTGGGTTTGATGAACTGGAACAACTCGCGAAAGCTCTTCGGCTGGCGCGTGTCCTGGCCCGGCAGCGGCGGCCTGGCCGCATCGCGCCGCGCGGCCCGCACGAGGCTGCGCAACTGCTGCGCGTCGGTGTCGGGGTGGTCCTGCATCCAGCGCGTCAAGGCGTCGTCGCTGGTCACCAGCTCGGCGCGCCAGCGCTCGGCCTCGTGCAGCGCCAGCGTCTCGCGCGCGCTGCCCAGCGTGGCTTCGGCCACCGCCTCGCGCAGCAAGGCCTCGTCAGCACTGCGCATCAGCTTGCCCACCAGCTGCATCTGGCGCCGCCGGCCTTCGTGGCTCTTGGTGCGGCGGTACTCGGTGATGGCGTCGCGCAGCGGCTCGGGGATGTCCAGCCCGGCCAGGCGATCGGCGGACAACGCCGTCACGGCCACGCCCAGCGTCTGCAGATCCTGCGCCTGCTGCTTCAGGCGCGTCTTGCTGGGGCGGGTGGGCAAGCCGTCTTCGTCGAAAGCCAGGGGCTCGCCGTAGTGAACGTCGATGCCGCGGTGCGGTGCTGCGCGTCGGGCCATGCGTTGGTGTAGGTCAAAGCGTCCAGGGTGGGGCCGGTATCATAAGTGCGCACTTTTGCCATCTACGGCCCATCGCTACATGAGTTCACTCCCCCGTCCTGACCACCACACCGAGCCCCACGGCTTTGCCCACAGTCGTGCCCAGTTCCAGCAGTTGGTGGAAGACACGCTGGCCATGGCCGCGCAGCTGGGCGCCAGCGACGCCGGGGCCGAGGTCTCGGAAGGCATGGGCCTGTCGGTGTCGGTGCGCAAAGGCGAGTTGGAGAACGTCGAGCGCAACCGCGACAAGAGCCTGGGTGTCAGCGTCTACATCGGTCAGCGGCGTGGCAATGCCAGCACCTCTGACTTTTCGGCGGCGGCGCTGCGCCAGACGGTGCAGGCCGCGTACGACATTGCCCGCTTCACGGCCGAGGACCCGGCGGCCGGCCTGCCCGATGCACAAGACCTGGCCAGCCCGGCCGAGGTGGCACGCGATCTGGACTTGTTCCACCCCTGGGCGGTGGATGCCGAGGCGGCTGCGGAACTGGCGCGGCGCTGCGAAGGCGCGGCGATGAGTGTCGACAAGCGCATCACCAATTCCGAAGGCGCCGGCGTGTCGGCGCAGGTGGCGCATTTCTGGGCCGGCAACACGCACGGATTTCGGGGTGGTTACGCCAGCTCGCGCCACTACATCTCGGTGTCACCCATTGCCGGCAAGGGGCGCGGCATGCAGCGCGATGCGTGGTACAGCTCCATGCGCGACGCCGCCGACCTGGCCAGCCCCGAGGCCGTGGGCCGCTATGCCGCCGAGCGCGCGCTGGCGCGGCTGAAGTCGCGCCGCGTGCCCACGGGCGAGGTGACGGTGCTGTTTGAAAGCACGGTGGCGGCGGGCTTGCTGGGCGCATTGGTGCAGGCCACGTCGGGTGGGGCGCTGTACCGCAAGTCCAGCTTCTTGCTGGACAGCCTGGGCACGCCGGTGCTGGCCAAACACGTCAACGTCGACGAAGACCCGCATGTGCTCAAGGGCAAGGGCAGCGCGGCCTTCGACGACGAAGGTGTGCGCACGAGCGCGCGCCGGGTCGTCAAAGGCGGCGTGTTGCAGTCCTACTTTCTGTCCAGCTATTCGGCGCGCAAGCTGGGTCTGAAGACCACAGGCCACGCCGGCGGGTCACAGAACCTGAGGATGTCGAGCCGGCTCACGCAGCCCGGCGACACGCTCGACGCGATGCTGCGCAAGCTGGGCCGCGGGCTGTTTGTCACCGAACTGATGGGGCAGGGCGTGAACTACGTCACTGGCGACTATTCGCGCGGTGCTGCCGGTTTTTGGGTCGAAGACGGTCAGATCGCCTACCCGGTGCACGAGGTAACGATTGCCAGCAACTTGAAGACCATGTTCCGTGACATCGCCGCCATCGGCGCCGACGCCTACACCCAAGGCAACAAAACGGTGGGTTCCGTACTGGTGCCCCGCCTGAAGTTGGCTGGCGGCTGAGCACGCGCGCCGGCTGCGCGGCTGGGAGTAGTTTCCCTGTCTCCCGTTGTGCTGCTGGCGCGTTGAGATCGGCAGCTTGATCGTGCGTTGTTCACGCGTGTCAGATGCCACAGACCAAGCGGGTAAACCCGCCATGGTCGGGTTGCGGCTGACTTCTAGAATTCCGCGCTTTCCGGTCATTCTGGCCACTCTCGCTCTATCCACTTTCCGATCCGACAGGAGATACACATGGAACGTCGTTCATTCGTTCAAGGCGCTGGTCTGGCAGGCGTTCTCGCCGCTGGCGCGGCACCGGCCATCGTGCATGCGCAGGCCAACATCCGCTGGCGCCTGGCGTCGAGCTTCCCCAAGGCGCTCGACACCATCTACGGCGCCGCCGAAGTGTTTGCCAAGCAAGTCGGCCTGATGTCGGGTGGCAAGTTCCAGATCACCGTGGCCACTCCCGGTGAAATCGTGCCCGCGTTTGGTGTCGTTGATGCCGTGCAGGCAGCGACCGTGGAAATGGCGCATACCGCACCTTATTACTTCTTCGGCAAGGACCCGACCTTCGCGCTGGGCTGCGCCATTCCCTTCGGCCTGAATTCGCGTCAGATGACGGCATGGATGTACGAAGGCAACGGCCTGAAGCTGATGCGCGAGTTCTACGCCAAGTACAACATGATCAGCTTCCCTGGCGGCAACACCGGC